>NZ_VDHB01000099.1:0-16020 GCF_006227735.1 Testudinibacter sp. 'clade 2' | reverse complement strand
ATGCTATCTATTTTATTCATTCTGCCGTCTAGATATATCGAGGCTATTAACTCACCGTTTTGAATGTATTCGAGGAGATCATGCTCTGATACGTTTATATTATAATTTCCAGCAATGTATTTTACGGCGTCACTGATTGAATAGGCTTTTTTGGGTAAAACTTTTTGCGCTGTCATAACGCCCCTTTCGCATTTATCCTTAAGAGTGGAAACACGCCAACAAGATAAGGTTTCTTGCTTTCGGGAGCTACCCTAGGCGTGCTTGATTGGGTTATTTGATCGTAATACTGATATTAATCTTTTGTTCTTCGCCACCAGCAGCCGGAATAAACGTTGCTGTGCCGGTTGCTTTGAGCAGTGGCTCAGGCTCTTTCTTCAGTTGTGCTTGGCGATAGCTTTCCATTTTCTGTTGAGCTAATAGCGATCTCTGTGTTTCTTTTTCTAGCTTCGCTTTCCACTCTAAATCTCTGAGCTGTGCTTTACGTTTTTCATTGTGAAGTTGAAATAGTACCGCAACAATAACAAAAGCCGCCCAGATTAATATAAACTTCCAAAAAACAAATACAAATAAGAATGCAATGAAAATAATGATAGGGACAAAATAAAGAAAAAAACCTAATTTAATAAGCGCATCTAAAATGAACATCTTTACCCCCTATCACCGTTAATCATACTTAAAAAGTATCAAGAATAGCGGGGTATTTCAATTATTTTATGACTTTTTTAATTTCATTTTCTACTGTGCGCTTTACCGTTTCAAGTGCGGCGGATGCTCTATCCTCACCTTTTTTCATAAAATGGCGTCCTCGCATGTTGACCGTCCCACGATCTACCATATACCAATAATACGGATCGTTAAGATATACTTTTATAGGTCCGGTTCTTAGCCTACCTTTAGCGTCTCTTCTATTTCTTTTTCGAGAAATAACGGATGAAGTTTTGTTTTTATCACTAATAAAAATCTTCGTTTTACCACTATTCCCGCTTCGGGCAATTGTCGTTTCATGACGAACACTCTTTTTTAATGTGCCAGATTTTCTAAATCGGGTGCTACTTGCTAAAACGGGTACATGCGGCTTGATTGCATTTTTTAACTCTTTAGCTCCCGCATTTAACCCCCTGCGTATTGCGGTTTTTTGATGATTGACTACCTTTTTTTCTAGCGCATTTGTTGCTTTTTTTAATTCACTCAAGCCTGTAATTTTTACCGTTATTCCCATGATTTTCCCCTATGGATAAAAGGCGGGGAATGCCCGCCAGTGTGATTATTCGTCGTCTTCGTCGCTGTCTTCGTCATTGCGGTAAAAGCTGATCGCATATTGCAACACGGCGTTACGATATACGCTGTTATCGTCATCGGTGCTGTATTGAATGCTTTCAAGACTGCTTGATTCCAAAAGGTCAAGGGCGGGCAATTTGCGGATATGTTGGATCACCTTTTCCGCCAAATCGTCTAAGTGTTCTTCCGCCACCACCGCCGGCACATACAAAGAAACGTTTAATTTCCCACTCCAGTAACTGCCGCATAAATCGTCACTATCGGTTTGTAATTCGTCAATGTAAACCGACAACGCCGGAAATTCGGCTTCATTCAAAACCAGTAAATGCCCGTTGTGGTAAAATCGGATTTCGGGAAAATGTCCGCTCAGGTGTGAAAAAACGTGATTACGGATTGCTTTAGCTTGTTGCATTGTGTTACTCCTTGCTTGGTTATAAATCTATGCCGTTGAAATTATCAAGGGCGGTTTTGTGCGATTCGCTCATTTCAAAAGCAATATCGCCATATTCCAGTTGATAGGTGCCGAACGCCATTAAAAAGGCAATCGCTGGGTCAATCTTGTTAGCCGATTTCTTTTTGTTGGGCTTGATGTTGGCGTTGGCGTCGGTTTCCATCACCACATTAGACAGCGCCCATGTTAAAACCGGATCGCCGTTGTGTTCGATGACCTGCCGATTAATCAGCACTTCCGCCGATTTCGCCACTGGACTGAAGCGTTGATACGTTTGCGGGAATGGCTCTACTTCAAGCCCTGCGCCTTGTAATTGGGTTCTGAGGTGCGTGGCGTTCCAGACGTCAAAGCCAATCGTATTGATGCCAAAACGTTCTGCGTCTTTTAAAATGTCATCTCGAATCGTGTCATAGTCAATACAATCGCCCTCGGTAGTGCGTAACCAACCTTGGCGCACCCATTGCCGATAGATAGCCCGGTTCTTGTTGGCCACGTTGTTCAGCTGAAATTCGGGGATGTAGTGCCGGGCATATAGCCGCACTTTGTTACCGTGCGGAAAGGCATAACATACGCTGGTTAAATCGTTGGTGCTGGATAAATCCAAGCCCATATAGCATTCTTTGAGGTGTAAATCGTCCTCGCTGTAATCTCGTTGACAAGCAGCCCAGTTGCCATCACCTAGCCACGGTGTCGAGCCTTGGCACCACACATTAAAGCGTTTTGTCAGCATTTCCACCCATTCCGACGGTATGCCGCGCGCTTTCTTGATGGTGTTTTCAAAGTCTAAGTGCGGTATCGATTTGCCAATATTCGGATTAGCCTTGATCCAATTGTCTGGGTTGTCTATTTCGCTCTCTTCGTCCAGTTCAAAAATCAGCACGAATAATGAATCGTTCTGCTCGTTGCCGTCTAAAATTTGGCAGCAGTAATCATAATGTTGTTTACAGGCAGAAATCACATTGCTTCCGGCGGTGGTGATCGCAAATAGCAATCCCTCGGGGCGTGCGCCTTGCCCTAATTCCAGTGCGCTGTACACGCTGTTATCGCTGTGTAAGTGGTACTCGTCCACAATGGCTAGGCTGGGGTTTGTTCCCTCTATGGTGCTGGACTTTGCCGCCAGTGGGCGCATAAGGCTGTTGTTCTTCGGGTAGATCATTTTATGCTGCAGTATATTGACCCGTTTTTTAAGCGGTTTTGACAGTAGGCACATTTGGCGCGCGTCATCAAACACAATTCGGGCTTGGTCCCGGCTGACGGCGGCAGTGTAAATATCTTGTTGACCCGGCTCCATAATCAAAAACCAGTTAGCCAACACGGCAGCAACGGTAGATTTGGCATTTTTACGTGCTACTTGGACATAAGCAGAACGATACTTCCGCAATCCGGTATCGTTGTGTTTAAACCCAAGCAGATTCGCAAACAGAAAGATTTGCCAGTCCGACAACTCAATCGGTTGTCCTCGCAAATGTCCTTTCACATGCGGGCATAGCTTGGCAAAGGCAATAAACTTGTGAACAATGCTGTCGTCAAAGGTGTATTGCGGGTTTTTCAAATCGGCAAAATAGCGTGCAACTGCCTGTTTTATGCGTTTACACGCTATAATCGTGCCATTTTCCACCGCTTTTGCGTAGTTATGCCATTCGTTCACAATAATGTCCTATGCGCTCAAACGGTCTAATTCGTCTACTTCCTCGGTTTCGATTGGGGTTCTGCGGCGGCTGACCGGATCGAAGCCAAGTAAGGACGACATTTTGATCATGATTTTTTCTGCGTCGGCTTTGGCAGTCAGTGCCGGGTTGCGGGCTTCGGTGCCTTGGGAATTGGTGATCGAAAAGCCACGCTCTGCCAAGTCTTGGACTGCCCGGCGATAAAGAGAGTAGTTTAAGCAGTACATTTCAAGGTGAACTAAATCGGCGTCTTGAATATCGCCCCGCTCAAACAGTTGTTTGATTCGGGCTTTCCATTGCGCTTTAGCGGTATCGTCCAGATAATCCGGGGCTTTCGGGGTTTTGCGTCTCGTCATTGTGTGTCCTATATTTTCAAAAAAATCATCGTGCGTAAAAATTAGAAGGGGCGGGCGGTTCTTAAGGGAAGCCACTTTGTTTTTGAAACTCCCCCCACCCCTTGCTTACTGCTATTCAAAACGTGCTTATCAAATTAAAGTCATTCAATATCAATATGTTATTATCATTCACTTAGCGTGCTTAACTATGGCGTACGCTCCCTAACTTTCGGGAACGTTACTTCTTCGCACCAAAGCCACGATTGTCTATCACTCTGGTCTTGTAGCTGTGACAGTCACGGCATAGTGCTTGATGATTGTCGGCAGCCCAGAACAGTGGATCGGCTTGACCGTTCTCTATTGGCTTGATGTGGTCTATCACCGTTGCCGGGGTGTACTTGCCCTTGGCTAAGCACATCACACATAGCGGGTGCGCCTTGAGGTATTGCGCCCGGTACTTACTCCAACGGCTATCATAGCCACGTTGTGCGGCGGACGGGCGGTTATCCTTGGGCTTGTGTTCGTCACACCGTCCGGATTGCACCTTATTACGGCAACCGGGATAGGTACAGCGTCGTAAGGGCTGAAAGGGCATAAGCCACCACCTCAATATAAACCGGGTTCACGGTACACATTCCATAACGCACTGATTGCCATCGGTACCATGTGAAGTGCGGTATCGGTGGTTATCTCTCGATTGGCATAGAGATGACCGACATACATCAAACAGCCAATCTTGATAGACTGATTGAAGGGTACTGTCTCTGCTGTCAGACTATCGCCAAAGGTTTTGCCGATATGTGTCTGTGCCACCTCAAGGGCGGCAGCGATATAACCCTGAATCAGGCTATCATCCATATTGTGATCCAAACTTAACTGTGCCTTGGCTTCGTCTAAGCTGATTAAATTACCGGGCATAGGCTTCCCCCTCTTTACACATCAATTGAATTTCTCGGTGGCTCTCTCGGCTGTCTATTACGGAATAAATCGCCAATAGGCGATCACCGTATTTCAACCGCATTTTGTTGTTGATATTCGGCAGGTAGCGAATGCGCACCCGGATAATGTTTTCACCCATCATGTACGGACCGCTAAAGTATTCCCGCCCTTGTAACGGTTCAACGGCAGCATGAACGGTTGCCACATCTTCCCATGTGGTTGTGTGGTGTCCGTAATTGTTCGGGGTACTAATCGGGCGTTGGATGGTGACTTGCTTGTTATAGCGTCCCGCATTAATCATTCTTGCCATCATCCGCCTCTTTTTTGCTGCTGCCTTTTTTCACTTCAACGGTCTGCTTCCATGCTTGGCTAAATTCCTCGCCACCCGCATACGGGGTTAAACCCTCTTTGCGGCGGACTTCATTCGGGCACATCACCCCGGATTTAATCGCCACGTCGTAACTATTGAAGCGGTCATTCTGACTGGTGCGCAATAAATCGCTGGTATCAAACTCAATCAGATAGCGTGGGGAAGTGCGGTTTAAATCCACCATTAAGGCGTCTTTTAACTGCTGTTCAAAATTTGTCAGCCACGGGCGCAAGGTTTGTGATAAGAATGCCCGGCTCGCTTCACTGAAATTGCTGTAGCTGCTGTTGGAATAGTCCTGTAAAAAAATCGGGCTGATATTGAAAATTCGGGCAATATCGCTGATGGTAAACGTGCGGCTCTGTAACCACTCGGCATCTTGGTTGGTCATGCCAAGCTGTTTATAGTCCATTGAACCCTCAAGTACCGGCGTTTTCCCCGCATTGGCGGCACCACGGTAGCGATCAAGCGATTTTAATGTTTTTTCACCCTTAACCCCGTCCAGCCATTCCGCTGTTGTGATAATCCCGCTTGGCATTAAACCGTTTTTCATCACTGCCGAACCGTGGCGTTGCTGTGCTAATCCTAGCCCTATCGTTTCCCGGCAAATCGTAATCGGGGAACGCCCGATAAAGCCGTCATCGGACGAATGGCGCAAGTGTAAAATCTCGTCCTGTAGATAGGTTTTAACTTTACCGCTTAAATCGGTGATTTGATAAATATAGCTGCCGTCCAGCTTGCGCTGAATATTAACCGCACTTGGGGGATAGGGCGTTAAGGATAACGGCTCGCCGCTTTTATCCCACTCAATCACCGCATAGGCATTCCCATTTAACAGGCAATGCCTCATCATCGTGTATTTGAATTGATACGGTGTTTGATTGCGGTTTGGCATTTCATTCAGCAAGAAATCTACCGGACTGTTAAATACCCGCTCCCGCCCGTCTTTTTCCAAGCGATACAGATAACAGGGCATAGCCGCCACCGCTTCACTGATCACCGTGACCGCATTCAACACGGCGGGCAAGGCTTCAGCCGTGGACGGACTAACAAATTCCCCTGCGCCGGTATTACTTGCCCCTAGGTAAGATAAATACTCATCAACGGTGAAAGCATTGCGTTGTTCTGTTTTGCGTTTGAATGGCCACATCTCACACCCCCGCCAACTCAGCCCAACGGCTTAATAGTGCGGTTGGGTTATGTTGTTTTCGGGCTTCTGCCATTGAGCGTTTAGCGATCTGAACACTGCTTTCCGGATAGGCCGGAATGCTGGTGATGGTGATTTCCACCAACTCGGCACGGTTTACCGTGCGCAAAATCGGCTCTTGTTCAAAATCCCATGAATCGCTTAAAGTGCGAAAACCAAATGACATACCGGAAATATCGCCACGCTCAACCGATACCAATAAATCACGCCCTAATGTGGTGTCAGGTGGCACCAGCTCAAAGCGTAAGCCGATATTATCCTCTACCAGTGATAACGTGCCGGCGGTGGTTCTGCCCAGTAATTTAGTGTGGTCGTGTTCAAACAACGCTCGTACATCTTGCCCCTCGGCTAACGATTCCGCAAACGCATTGGGGGCAAACTGCTCGACAAAATCCCATAGCGGTTTAGACTGGCTGTTCCAACGCACCACATAGCCGATTAATTTTTGATGATCACAACTGATTTCTGATGACCGGATTTCAAATTCTTTCATACTATCCCTACTGATAAAAAAGGGGACTTGCCGCCCCCTGATTCCCTTGGCTTATGCCTTGGTTTCAATAAATTTGATGGCGTTGGAATCCACCACACCACCACCCAAATATTTATCGGTATGGACTTTATAAAAGCCCGGTTCGGTAATATTATCCGGACGGGTGCGAACGCCGGTGGCGTGGTCAATAATGTAGTAACCCCGATTGAAGTCACCTAGTGCGATCACGGCTTTACCTGCACCGCCTGTCGGCATGGTTTCCAAATAGTGAACAGGCAAGCCTAACAGCGTAGCGGGCGCACCGGCAGTCAACCCATCACGCCAGATATAATCACCGTTACCGTTTTTCAGTTTTTGCAACTGAGCCGCAATGGCTGAACTCATCACCCACACCGCATTTTTGCGATATTTACTGTGTAAGGTGTAGAACAAGTCAATCAAGCTATCGGCGGTAATACCTGCAGCATTTGCCACTTCCAATTTTTGAAGGGTGCCAAAAGCACGAGTTTTGTCGGCAGTAGCCGTACGGGCATAGGTTAATAACCCTTTGGCTTTCTTCGTGCCGTCACCACTGGTTAAGTCTGATTCTTCGGTTTCGGTAAAGGTTTCGCTGATTTCTTCTGAAAGCCAATCCAAAATATCAATCGAGCTAAAATCCAGAATTTCCTGAGTGGTTTTCGGATAGGCATAAATCGCATTAAGTGCAATGGTCACCTCGTTCAATTTTGCCGTATTGGTTTCAGTGCGGGCGGTTCCTTCGGTGCCGTGTTGAACAGTGGCACCACCGGCAGAGACTAATTTTTTGAACTCTTTCGCCCCAACGGGCAAGCGCACCACATGACAGATTTGACGCATAACACTGTCATCTGTCAAGCGGGTCATCACTTGCTTATCCAGCTGCGGAATTACCGTATAGCCACCGTCATCATTGGCGGTAGTGGATAAGGAACGTAACTCACCCGTTTTAATGTAGTGGCGTAGTTCATCATTGCTAAACTGCACTGTTTTAGTCTCCACCGGTTGCCCGCCTTGGCTGCGCTCTTCATCGGCTAACGATTCGTAACGCTCAATATCAGTTTTTAGGGTGGCGGCTTGAGAACGTAGTTCATCAAAGGTTTTTGCTTCTGCCTCTGACAAGTTGCGGTTCTCGGTTTCGGCTTGGGTCAGCAAATTGCGCATATCCTCCGCCAGTTTCGCCTTTTGTTGGCGTAATTCGAGAAGTTTTTTAAACATGTGATTAATCCCTTGAAAGTTATCTTAATTAAGACGGCTACAAGTAGCCCATATCATAAGATAAACACTTCTAAGGCGTTGTAAATAGAGGGTTTTTAAAGCGATAGGGTGCGAAAGGATACGAACAAGGAATTTACAAAAGGATTTTCTAATAATCGAATTTTTTCATGAATTGGGCGTTTTTCTCGATCTTACTTGTGCCAAGGAATGAAATTGATAAACCTACTTTTATCCCCTTACCTATTCTTTATCTATTTATTCATCTACTTATATTTTTTCTTTAGAAATCAAAAAAATAAATATATATAAGAGTAAATAAATAGATAAGTAGATAAAAACATAAAAGTTTAAAAAAATAATACTATTATATAAAAAGCCAACAGGAAAGGCTGGCTAGTGTTCTCTTGGCTTAAGCATTGACAACTTGAAGATGAAACCTTGGTATAGCGTTTTGTGCGGCTTGTTCAACATAATCACCCCACCACTGCAGCATATCAAAACGATGTGGCAGATATTCGGCTCTCAAGTAAGCCATGCGCACATCATCATTGTTGATATGTGATAGTGCCACCTCGATCAAATCTTTATCAAAGCGGCGTAAACCGTCGGGTGTTCTGGCTTCGTTTAATGCGGTGCTGGCTATGGCTCGCATTCCATGTGCCACCAGCTTACCATGATAACCAATTCTTTTAATGGCAGCGTTAGCAGTTTGTGGATCTATATGACTTGACGGGTTTTTAATACCAGGGAATAAATACGTTTTGCCACCGCTGAGCTTTTTAACTTCGTGAAGAACGGCGATAGCCTGCCTTGATAGCGTAACTTTATGCTCTCGTCCCTCGTCAGTCGTTTTTAAACCTTTTTGAATGTAGATAGTCCATATTCTTTCTTTCTCGTTTATATCGCTGTAGCGTGCTGTGGCGGCTTCTGCTGGGCGTGTCATGGTCAATAGTTGCCATTGAATCAAAAGCCGTGTAGTGAGCGTTAAATTCGCATTTGAGAGGGCTGTCAAAAATTCGCCCAATTGTTCCGGTTGGATTGCTTTCATGTGGGTAACGGTTGGGCTATCGAACTCTTTTCCAATATTGGCAATTGGATTACTCTCAATAATTCCCCGGTGTAGGGCGTAAGTCATGATTTCATTCATTTTTTGAATTGCCCGCTTTAAGGTTTCCAGCGTTCCTCTGATCTGTAATGGCTTAAACGCATTGATGGCCATAAGTGCGGTAATTTGTGTTATTGGCAATTCGCCAAAGTGCGGGATGATATGGCGTTCGATCATGCTCCAGGTGTCAGCAGCTGTTTTCTCTGAAAAGCGGGCACGGGTTTTGCGTTCTTCAAACCATGCCGCTGCAATTTTGGCAAAGGTATTATTATCCGCCTGTTGCTGCCGTTCGGTTTCTTGTTGTTGGTAGAGTTGTGGATCGATATTTTGAGCTAGTAAAGCCTGAATTTCTTTCCGCTTCATGCGTGCTTGAGCCAAAGAAACGGCCGGGTAACTGCCAATAAAAATATTGGTGCGTGTTGCGCTGTTTGGTTTTGTATATTTTAGCCGCCATGATTTGCCACCGCTTGGCGAAATTCTCATATACAATCCACCACCATCAGTTCGTGAATCATAGGCTGTATTTTTGGCTTTTAATTTCTCGATTTCAGTATTAGTTAAAGGCTTCGTTATCTTAGGCATATTGCGGTTTCCAGCGTTTTTTGTACTCTCAACTTTTTGGCATTTTAGCAGAGAGTACAAAAGAGAGTACAAAAAAGTCCGATTTAAGACGAAAAGAAACGGTAAGCTACGAACAAGAAAAAAGCCTAGAGGCTTGTATTCTCTAGGCTTTCCGATAAGTTACGAACAGTAACGATATGTTTTTTGGTGGAGCTGGCGGGAGTTGAACCCGCGTCCGAAATTACTCTACCTTCAGTCCTACATGTTTAGTCAGTCTTTGATTTCACTTACCCACTGCGGACAGACACGCGACAGATAAGCTAGCTTGATTCAATTTAACGTTTCGATCCGCAAGCGGAGGCGTCCACGCGATCTCGTTTGGGTTTGACTCCTCTTGATCCCCGCCTTACGAGCGGAAGCTGGGGAGAGAAGGCTAAGAGCAGGTTATTAAGCTGCTAAAGCGTAGTTTTCGTCGTTTGCGACTATTGTTTTGCGGTTTGTTTACGAGGCCTACCGCACCTCGACATGCACCTTGGGCTTCGCCAATCCCGTCGAATCCAGAATCAGCCCCAAATAGGTTTGTTATATTAGCAAAAAATAGCGTCAAACAAAAGGATTATCCTTTTTTATCTTTAGTCGTCATTTTTGAAGAATAACAAAGTGGAAGCGTGAAAATTAGGAAAGGATTGCAAATAGTTCGCTCACTGTTCGAAAAATAAGCAGTTGAACTTTTTTGTTTTATGACAGTTATATGACAAAAATAAAAAAATATTATATTTCATAATGATAATAAATTAATAATAGTTTCATAGCTATTTATTTTGTCACTTTTTAGATGAAAAAAACAGCTTGATCGAGCAAATTTTTGATCTATATTTGTGCACAAGTTGTGGGATGGGCATATCAGAAAACGGTTTGTTCAATTAGTTTTGCCGATAAAGATTTCAAATTTTATTTAAGGAGACATTATGAAAGCTATTAAAAATAAATTGGTTCGTACTTCGCTGTTCACTCTGATGGGTTCTGCGATGGTTTTGTCTGCCGGAGTAGCAAGTGCGGTTGACATTACCGGCGCTGGTGCTTCTTTCCCGGCTCCGGTTTATGCCAAATGGGCGGACACTTACCAAAAAGAGACTAAAAATCGCGTTAACTATCAAAGTATCGGTTCTTCCGGCGGTAAAAAACAAATTATTGCTAAAACCGTTGATTTCGGGGCGACTGATGCGCCGATGAAAGATGATGAGTTGGCGAAAGAAAACTTGTTCCAATTCCCTACGGTGATTGGCGGTGTGGTTTTGGCAGTGCACTTGGACGATGTTAAGAGCGGTGAGTTGGTGTTAGACGGAGAAACTGTTGCTAATATCTATTTGGGCAAAGTTAAAAAATGGAATGATGAAGCCATCAAAAAGCTGAACCCTAATTTGAATTTGCCGAATAAAGACATCGCCGTGATTCGCCGTGCCGATGGCTCGGGAACAACGTTTGTGTTCACCAGCTATCTGTCAAAAGTCAGTGCCGAGTGGAAAGAGAAAGTCGGTGCCGGTTCAACAGTACAGTGGGCGCCGGGTTCTTTTGGCGGCAAGGGTAACGAAGGGGTTTCCGCTTCAATCCAACAACTTGATGGTGCAATCGGTTATGTCGAATACGCCTATGCCAAACAAAATAATTTGCCGTATGCCAGCTTAGTGTCTGCCGACGGTGAAGTGGTCAGACCGAGTTCAGATAGCTTCAGCAATGCTGCTGCCGGTGCCGACTGGAGTCACTCTTTCGCACAAGACTTGACTCAACAAAAAGGCGCAAACGCGTGGCCAATCACCTCAACTACGTTTATTTTGCTAGAAAAACAGCCGGGTAGTGCTGAAAGAGCGGCTGAAACCTTGAAATTTTTCGAATGGGCATTAGACAAAGGCGGTGATGAAGCCCTTGCGTTAGATTATGCGGTGTTGCCGACCTCAGTGGTTGACACGATTAAATCAGCTTGGAAAGCCAATATTGTTGGCAAAGACGGCAAAGCGCTTTACTAAATGGTGTTAATGGAACGGTGTGTTAGCGCACACTGTTCTATTGTCTAAAAATGGACTTATAAAGGACGTTATATGTCAAATAAATCCGCAACAGTAATATCACCCGGTAAGAAAGGTGATATTTTTTTTGAATCACTGGTCAGATTTTCCACTTATCTGACGTTGTTGATTCTGGGCGGGATCATTCTTTCGCTGATTATTTCTTCCCTGCCAGCAATCAAAGAGTTCGGTTTCTCTTTCTTGTGGTCAAAAGAGTGGAATCCGCCGATGGATCAATATGGGGCGTTGGTGCCGATTTACGGTACTTTAGTCACCTCATTAATTGCTTTGATTATTGCGGTACCGGCCAGTTTCGGCATTGCTTTCTTCCTGACCGAATTGGCGCCAATGTGGCTGCGTCGTCCGTTGGGAACTGCAATCGAATTGTTGGCGGCAGTGCCAAGTATTGTTTATGGCATGTGGGGCTTTTTTATTTTTGCGCCGCTGTTTGCTAAATATTTTCAGCGTCCGCTGGGCGAAGTGGTGTCGGGCTTTCCGATTATCGGTTCGCTGTTCTCCGGCCCGAGCTTCGGCATCGGGATTCTCGCTGCCGGGATTATTCTGGCGATTATGATCATTCCTTATATCGCTTCGGTTATGCGTGATGTGTTTGAACAGACCCCGGCACTGATGAAAGAGTCGGCTTACGGGGTCGGTTGCACCACTTGGGAAGTGGTGTGGCGCATTGTGTTACCTTATACCAAAAGCGGTGTAGTCGGTGCAATTATGCTGGGTTTGGGGCGTGCCTTGGGCGAAACGATGGCGGTCACTTTTGTGATCGGCAATGCCTATCAGCTCGACAGTTTGTCGCTGTATATGCCGAGTAACAGTATCACCTCTGCGATTGCCAATGAATTTGCCGAAGCGGAATCGGATATGCACATTTCGGCGTTGATGGAGTTGGGCTTAATCCTGTTTGCGATTACCTTAGTCGTGTTGATTATCTCCAAATTATTGGTGCGTCGCTTATCTAAAAATGAGGGAGCCAAATAATGGGCATCACAAATAATCAGTATGAAAAAGTCAAAGTGCGGTTACAAAACAAACGCCGGATTATCAACAATATTGCAATTGGGATTGCGATGTTGGCAATGGTGTTCGGCTTAATCTGGCTGGTCTGGATTTTGTTTACCACCTTGCAAAAAGGGATGGCAGGGCTTTCTCTTGCTACTTTTCTCGAAATGACACCTGCGCCGAATGCCGAAGTCGGCGGTCTGGCGAATGCGATTATGGGCAGCTTGATGATGGTGGTGTTTGCTACTTTTATCGGCACACCGTTGGGGATTTTGGTTGGGATTTATCTTTCCGAATACGGTAAAAAATCATTGTTGGCGGAAGTGATGCGGTTTGTTAATGATATTTTGCTGTCGGCGCCGTCGATTGTGATTGGATTGTTCGTATATGTACTGCTGGTAGCGCCGTTCGGCAATTTTTCCGGCTGGGCGGGTGTGGTGGCGTTGGCGCTGTTGCAGGTGCCGATTGTGATCCGTACCACCGAAAATATGCTGAATTTGATCCCGAACGGCTTACGTGAAGCGGCTTATGCTTTGGGAACACCGAAATGGAAAATGATCCTGTCGATCACCTTGCGTGCTTCAACTGCCGGCGTCATCACCGGTGTGCTGTTGAGTGTTGCCCGAATAGCCGGTGAAACCGCGCCTTTGATGTTTACCGCACTGTCCAACCAATTCTGGAGTTTGGATATGAGTAAACCGATGGCGAGCTTGCCGATGACAATCTATAAATTTGCCTCCAGCCCCTTCACCAACTGGCAAGAGCTGGCGTGGACCGGGGTGTTGATCATCACCTTTGCGGTGTTGCTGCTGAACGTGCTGGCGCGTGTTGTGTTTAAAAATAGAGAAAAGAAATAAGGAATAAGCGATGGGAATTATTAATTTAAATAAGAGCGAACCGGGTAAAAAAATTCTCGAGGTCAAAGACTTAAACTTCTACTATAGCGATTTTCATGCGCTAAAAAATATCAATTTGGATATTGAAGCCAATAAAGTGACGGCGTTTATCGGACCGTCCGGGTGTGGCAAATCCACCTTGCTGCGAACGTTTAACAAAATGTACGCCTTATATCCGGAGCAACGGGCAGAAGGGCAAATTTTGTTGGACGGCGAAGACATCATCGGCAGCAAAAAAGATATTTCGCTGCTGCGTGCCAAAGTCGGCATGGTGTTCCAAAAGCCGACCCCGTTTCCGATGTCGATTTATGATAATATTGCCTTCGGAGTACGTTTATTCGAAAAATTGTCGAAGCCTGAAATGGATGAGCGGGTAGAGTGGGCGCTGAGCAAAGCCGCACTTTGGAACGAAACCAAAGACAAACTGCATAAGAGCGGTTACAGCTTGTCGGGCGGACAACAGCAGCGACTTTGCATTGCGCGTGGTATTGCGATAAAACCGGAAGTGCTACTGTTGGACGAACCTTGCTCGGCGTTGGATCCGATTTCGACCGGCATGATCGAAGATTTGATTTTGGAGCTAAAGAAAGATTACACGGTGGTGATCGTCACCCACAATATGCAGCAGGCGGCACGTTGTTCGGATTATACAGTGTTTATGTATTTGGGTGATATTATCGAACACGGCGAAACAGAGATAATGTTTAATCGACCAAGAGACAGCAGAACCGCAGATTACATTACCGGACGTTTCGGTTAACCGCCTCGCGGTGACAGCAATATCGTTTAAAAGGAGAACAGCATGACACTTAATGAAAAACAACATATCGTCAGACAATATGACAAGGATCTCAACCACTTATTATCGCTATTGTTGACCATGGGAAGCTTAGTACAGAACCAATTGCACGATGCCCTCAAAGTGATCCGAGGCAGTGATGAGATCAATGCGCGTGATGTGGTCGCGGCGGACGAACAGGTCAATGCGCTGGAAGTGGCGGTTGACGAGGCTTGTGTGACCTTGATTGCCCGTCGCCAGCCACTCGCCGATGACTTGCGCTTTATCATCACCATTTTAAAAGTCGCTGCGGAATTGGAGCGGATCGGTGATTCGGTGGATAAAATGAGCCAGACCGCACTTCACGATGATATTACGATTGAAAAAACCTTGCTGGATAAAATTGATGTGATGGCGCAAGACGCAATTGCGATGCTGCACGATACGCTGCGTGCCTTTTCCAGTATGAGTTTGGACGAAGCCAAAAGCGTTTATGCACGTGATATCAAAATTGATGAACGTTATAAAGAGATTACACTGGATGCGAAAGCCGGTATGAAAAAGCGCCCTGAAAGTGTTGATAGTCTGCTGACGGCAATTTTGACCGCACGGGCGATTGAACGGATTGGTGACCGCTGCCAAAATATTTGTGAATTTATCTATTATTATCTCAAAGGGAAAGATATTCGTGATGTGGCGGAAACGGTTTTTTAATACCAGCTTGGATTAACAGTATTTTAGGCAAGTGGCGCTTATGGTGATTTAACGTTGCTTGCTTTTTTGTCTGCCTTTTTCTCCGCTTTTTTTTTCCGAGATTGCCAACCCCAATAAGATCAACACAATGCCCGCAATGGAAAAATAGCTTAATTGCTCGTCCAAAATCCAGACGGCGCTGATCACCGTCACCACCGGCGCCAGATAGATATACAGGCTGGTTTTCACCGTGCCGAGCACCTTGACCGCATAATTCCAACTGACAAAACAGATTGCCGAAGCACCAAAGCCGAGAAACAGCAGATTAAACAGATTTTGTGGTTTTAAGATCAGACTAAAATCCAACTTAAACGGCATCAAACAGGTCAGTGGCAGCATAAACAGCAAGCCGTAAAGAAAAGCGCGACGGGTAGTTTGCAAAGTGCGGTAGCCGAATTCACTGATTTTTTTCATTAGGGTCGAGTAAATTGCCCAAACCAGCGCTGCCAGCAATGCCAGAAAATCTCCTAACGGATTAATTTCAGACTGCTGACAAACCCCACTAATTTTTATGGTTAGTGGGTTTTATTTTGGGCGTAGCGGGTCAAAACACTTTTTTAGATTAGATGAAGCTTATATGGCTTAGAATCTGCGTTTAATAAAGCTATTTTTCCTAAAATAAAGCGCAGCAATGCCCATACCCGTAGAGCAATTTTCTTGATATTTTGTGCCATCGCGGCTAAGAAGCATTGGATTTGCACTTTAGTGACCCCACGAAAGCGGGCGTAGCGGTGATTGTGGTGTTGTTTCGCATCAGCAAAACTCCGTTCAACCGTTTCAGCCCTGCGTTTGTAAAATACTTTGCCTTGCTCGCTTAATCGCCTTGTGTTGGCTCTGTCTATGGCATCGGCATAGAGATGCCGAGTAATGACTTTTGCCC
>NZ_VDHB01000098.1:0-20942 GCF_006227735.1 Testudinibacter sp. 'clade 2' | reverse complement strand
AAAAGAGTGGCGAAAAAGAGTCTATAGCTCAAATTATAAACAAAGATCAACAGACCCTATTATTCAATATCACGCTGCCAAACTGCGTAACCAACGAATTTCATCTGCCCAATTTTCCGGTTCAATCGTTTCCAAAATCAGTGGCATATCATCAAATTCAGGGTGCTGCATAATATATTCAAAAACTGCAGTGCCGATTGTACCACCGCGCAGACAATCATGGCGGTCAACTCGACTGCCAAGTGCGGTTTTCGAGCCGTTAAGGTGCATGCCTTTCAAATAATGAAAACCGACAATGTCAGCAAATTCATTAAATACCTGCTCACAACCTGCCAGTGTGGAAATATCGTATCCGGCAGAAAAAGTATGACAAGTATCCAGGCAAACCCCGACTCGGCTTTTGTCTGCCACTTGTTCGATAATCGCCGCCAAGTGTTCAAAACGATAACCGATATTCGAGCCTTGACCCGCAGTATTTTCAATCACTGCCACCACATTCGGCACTTGTTGCTGGGCAATATTGATCGATTCAGCAATGATCGCAATGCAATCCTGCTCTGAAATTTGACGCAAATGGCTACCGGGGTGAAAGTTCAACAGCGACAACCCCAACTGCTCACAACGCTGCATTTCATCGATAAAAGCGGTGCGTGATTTTTGCAACGCTTCGGGCTGAGGATGCCCTAGATTAATCAGATAGCTGTCGTGTGGCAAAATATGTTTTGGATTGATCGCTGCCTGTTGCAGCGCCATTTTAAACTGCTTAATGCTGCTTTCACTCAACGGTTTCGCCACCCACTGACGCTGATTTTTGGTAAATAATGCAAATGCGTTCGCCCCAATTGCCAGTGCATTACTCACTGCATTTTCTACTCCACCGCTGGCACTGACATGTGCACCAATATATTTCATCGCTTGTTTCCTTATTTCCGACTGCTTTTGTGGTAGCATTGTACTGAAATTTAACTCTGTATAAAGCTATTGGTACAATTTATGACGACAAATACCCCGCTTAACGATTTTTCCATGCTTTGCCGCCTGTTTGGCAACCTGTTTTACCGAGCACCACAAGACGAAGTGCTCGCGCCCATTTTCAACTGGCTGCAACAAGGCAGCCTGACCGCACTTTGGGCGTTAGACACCGATAGCCAAAGCGAAAAAGCCTTGCAACAACTGCAAAGTGCGGTTGCACCGCCGCAGCTTGCGACTGAATACCAACAACTGTTCGGTGAAAATGGTGCGGTTTCCTGCAAGATTTCTGCATATAGCGATCAACTTACTCAATTTATTGAATTTCGCCAATTGCGCGCTATGCCTGAGCTAACCAATGCTGATCATGTGGCGCATTTGCTGCTGACCGCTTCTTGGTTGGAAGATCATGCAGATTCACTCAGCGCACAGCAAACACTGTTTGAACAGTTTTTACTGCCGGTGATAGGCAAATTTTTGGGTAAAGTTGAAGCGCACGATCAAGGTTTCTACCGTGCTGCCGCACAACTATGTCGCGATGCGCTGGCAGCAATGGCGGATGAATTGGAAGAGGAACAATCCGCTTAAATCGCCATTAAAATGCTAATCTTGCATACTCTGCTCTAATTTCAACTGCTTATGCACAGTTTGATATAACCCCGGCAACAGTTGCGTCATCATATTGAGTTGTTGGCGCAACACCCGATCTTGCTGCAATTGGCTAGGGCTGCTGAAGTGTTCGTCAGTCTCAGCGCCCAAGCGCTCGGAGATGTTCATCATTTTCTGGTCGAATTGCGCCTGTGGCAGGTGATCCAGCTGTTGTAAAATCGCAATAAATTCCCTGGCTGCCGGATAAAGTGCGGTCAAAAAATATTTATCATCGCCATGTTTGCCCATCGAATGGCGAAACGCCCCTAATGCAGAAATATAACCCAGCAGACAATAATTCTGTTTGAGCAACTGAAATCCATTGCTCAGATAACGTTGGTACTTTTGTGGTTCGCTGTTCATATTGCCGATCAACGTGTTCAGCTCTGCCGCACTTTCATGTGCTGCCAAACGCACAATCCGATAATTGACATGATTTTTTTCACCAAATTGCAACTGCGCCATAATATACAGCAGATAGCGGGCGTTATTTTGAATGCTGCGGTGAATAATCTTGCCAATTTTCATGTATTTCCAATCGGGCCATAAATAGGATACAGCCCACCACGCCAATGCTGCCCCGATGAGGGTGTCTATCACTCGCGGCCACATCGCACCATAAATATCGAAGCCACTGATATCAAAACAGATCAGCACCTGAATCGTGATAAAACAGGTCGAGAAACTGTAATTTTTATTTTTGAAATAGAAAAACAGCGTACTGGTGATCACCAACAGTCCCAATTTAGCCTCTAACGTTGCCATAAAATAGGGTAATAACGAGCCGAGAAACACACCGACCAAGGTGCCCAAAATCCGTTCGCGCAGGCGTTTTTTGGTTGCTGAATAGTTTGGCTGACACACAAAAATCGCAGTCAATAACACCCAATAACCACGTTCCAAAGCTAAAGCGTTGGCAATTATACAACATCCCAACACCACTAACGACAATCGTACTGCATGGCGGAAAAGCGGCGATTGCAAGGTTAAATGGCTGTGGATGGCGGCAGCGATTTCACGCAAACCGCGAATGCGATTAGTGGTGATAATGCGGCTGAACGAATCTTGAATTTCGTTGCTTTCTTTGCCTAAAAACAGCAGCTGCCATAAAATACTTTTTAAATTGCCGATTACGGTTCTTAAATTTTCAAGCTGTGAACTGTTAGGCGAATGTTCGATGAAATAACTGAAAGAGGCGTCAATCCCTGCTGCTGCACGTTGTAAACGTTGTTTCGGCTGATAAGCTTTACGCTGTAAGATGGCCTGTGCAATATCACGGCAATCGTCGGCTTGCAGTTCTAGCAAACGTTGAATACGAAAAATTAAATCGCTGTTTTGCAGCTTTTTTACCAGTTTGCGATAATCAAAATGTGAAGAGCTGGCTCGCTCGTGAATGTCTTGCGCGGCGTAGTAATAGCGAATCAACCGGCTGGTTTTCGAGTGGCGGTGCTGTCCGCCCAGACGATAAAACAGTGATTGACGGCACAGATTAAATGCGTCAATCACTCGACTGTTCAAGCCGGAAAGTTCCAGTTGCAGCTGCTCCGCACTTTCCGCTTCGTCGGGGTCAAAAAACTTAGACTTGCCGTCCAGATAATCCGCCAGTGCCAAATAGGCATTCGCCAAATATTCATCAACTTTATAGCGCGGAAAAAACAGATACGTCAGCACCGAAGAGACGCTGTACAACAACGTACCGCACACAATCATCACCGGATTGATGTACCACTGGGTTTGCGGCAGATAGGTTAATGAGGTATACAGCGCCACAATCAACGTGCCGAAAGCAATGGTGCTGTAACGCTGTCCGAGCGCACCCATCATCGTGAACACAAAAGTGAACAGTGTCATCATCAGGGCAAAATACAGTGGATTATTTAACGAAATCTGTGCACCAAACGCCGAAATGGTAAACGCTACAATTGTGATGAGGATATTTTTGATTTTGCCGCTTAAGCCGTGATCCAAATCGACTAACCCTGCTGCAATGATGCCCAGCACAAACGGCATCGCTACGGCAGAAATATTGAGGCTATAGACCAACATCGCCGCCAAATTAACCGCAATAAATACCGGAATAACCGCAATAAGATGACTGTTCAGCCAATGAATTTTGTTCACGTTGGACTCATTATCGCTGCGGTCATTTATTCACTGCGATTTTCAAATTGGCGGCGAATCTGCTCTGCTTTTGCGGCTTGCGCCACATCACTCGGTACGACTCGCTGCCCGACCGGAAACAGCGCTATCCCCGCCAGTTTAAAATGCGCAATCCCGCTTGGAATACCGATAATGGTCAAACATTGGCTAATGCCGGTGACAATATGCAGCAAACACAGCCACCAGCCGAAACACACGAACCATACAATATTCAGCACACTGCCGATACCGTTGCCGATCGCACTGGTCGGTTGCAAATATTTGATATGCACAATTTCATTACCGAACGGCGCTAATGACATTTTGGTGATTTCCCAGCAACTGCGGCTGTAGGGCAAGGTGACAATCAACAATACGCTGACAATGGTAGCAAACAACCAACCGATAACCGTGGCAAAACCGAAAAACACAAAATTAAAAATATTCAGGGCTAAATTCATGGCGAGCCTATTTCAATCGCTGGGCTAAATAATCGGCATAGTCCGGAATATCAATGGCTATCTCTTGATTAAAGTGCGGTGAGCTAATCAAAAAATCGGCGGTTGCCGGATTCATCGCAACGGGAATATTCCACACCGTTGAAATACGCAGCAACGCTTTCACGTCCGGATCGTGTGGCACGGCATTCATGGGATCCCAAAAGAAAATCAACAGATCGATTCGCCCTTCGGCAATCATCGCGCCAAGCTGTTGATCGCCGCCCATCGGGCCGCTCAGCAAGCTGTTGACCTGCAAACCGCTCTTTTGCTCGATTAAGTTACCGGTGGTGCCGGTGCCATATAATTTATGTTGTGCCAACAAAGTGCGGTTTTTAATACACCACTCAACCAACGTTTGTTTGCAGTGGTCATGCGCAACCAACGCAACATTTTTGTTTTGTGGCAAATGGCGGGGAATAGTTTGCATAGGTTTTTCTCCCTAGTTCCAAAACGAAACTTTTAGCAAAAACTTAAGGCGCTACTTTTAACAATAAAACACGAAAGTAAAAAAGCGAGCTAAGCTCACTTTTTTATCTTCTCAACTAATGGGATTATTGTTTTTTCGCCCAATTCAAGAAGCGTTGCTGTGTTTCTTTGTCCGCTTGTTGGAACCAGTATTGCAACTGTTGCTCCGCCACATTTTCACCTTGTACCGTCACTTTGCCTTTTTGTGCTTTCCCCACATTTGCCATGCCCATCGCAACCGGCATGCTGGCGGTAGCAAATCCGGCAACAGCAGCTTTTGCACCACTGCTGTTATAGGCAGACAAATCATCGGCTAAATTTCTACCCGGGAAGAAACCTTCTTGAGCAAGAGCTTCTTGCTGGCTGTCGATTGTCTGACCGTTACTGCTGACTTTGATCACCGGATTTTTAGCAAACTTCTCTGCACCGTTTTCATCGCCGATGCTGTCCGCATTGATCATAATATTACCGCTACCGGCATTAAATTTAACGACAATAGGAGAAGATTCAAATAAACGACGGTCAGAGCCGGAGCGGATAATTTCGCTGACCTGTACCACCACTTGATGAACCTCATTATCGGAGACTGTGACATTTTTATTTTGCTTTAATAAACCGCCACTGGCTTTTTGTCCGTCAATAGCCAACAGTGTCAGGTTAGACGAAGTACTAATTTCAGCCGCTACCGCACTTAAACCGGTCAACACCGCAGCCGCACCAATCACTAAACGAGTTAATTTCATTTTACTTCCTCAATCATCAGAAAAATCAGTCAACATCGCAGCAAATGCCGGATGCCTCACAAAAACCAAATAGTTTTGCCTATCCTAAGCGAAAACATTATAAAATAAAATAGTCAGTTACGATTTTTATCCAAATTCGAGAGGCAAGTATGATTATTCAACGGCAATTTAATGTTTATGGCGTTGTGCAAGGGGTCGGCTTTCGTTATTTTACTTGGCGCAAAGCCATAGAATTGGGCTTAAACGGCACGGTACGCAATCTGTCCGATGGCAGTGTTCTGGTGATTGCGAGCGGCGATGAGAACCAAGTGACCGCACTTTATGATTGGTTGCAGCAAGGGCCACGCTCGGCACGGGTTGAGAAAGTGTTGGTCGAGGCATACCAGGGCGACAAACGCTTCGATAGCTTTGCCATCAGCTGATCGATTGTTTAAGCTCAGCAGCCGCACTGATTTTCTGCCGTCGATTGCGCCACGCTCCGAGCAGCAGTGCCGCAATAAAACAGCCGGATTGCATTAGCACAATGGTCGGGCCGGTGGCTGAATCTAAATGGTAGCTGAGGATCACCCCGAACAAAGTGGAGAAAATCGACACGCCGATCGCAATCCACAGCATGGTTTGAAAACGTTTGCTCAAACAAAATGCGGTGATTCCCGGCGCAATCAACAGTGCCACCACCAAAATCACCCCGACCACCTGCATTGCGCTGATGATGGTCAGCGCCAGTAACATCAGCAATAGATAATGTAAGGTTCTGACTGAAACCCCCACCACTTTTGCTTGTATCGGGTCAAAACAATACAGCAAAAAATCTTTGCGCTTGAAAAACACGATACAAAAACTGATCAGCGAAATCCATAATGTGGTACGAAACTCCTGAGCCGTCACGCCCAACAGATTGCCAAATAAAATATGGTTCAAATGTTGATCGGTTTCCACTTTCACAAATAAAATCAGCCCGAAAGCAAACATGCCGGAAAAGACGATTCCCATTACGGTATCTTCTTTTAAGCGACTGTTTTCTTTCAGATACCCGGTTGATAAGGCACAGAAAATACCCGCCACAAATGCCCCAATGGCCAGCGGTAAGCCCAAAATATACGCCAAGACAATCCCCGGTAGTACCGCATGGGAAATCGCATCACCCATCAACGACCAACCTTTTAATACCAAATAGCAGGAGAGTAAAGCACAAACAATCGATACCAAAAGTGCGGTGTACAACGCCTGCTGCATAAAAGCAAACGTAAACGGTTCATAAAACCAGTTAAAAATCGCTTCAAGCATATGGCTTTCCTTGTGCTACTTTTTGACGACGCTGCTTTTGCTGCTGATATTTCTGCGTCAACAACCCATATTTTGGTGAAAACAAGAATGCGGCTAAAAACAGCAATGTTTGTAAAAACACAATCACACCGCCGGTCGCACCATCGAGAAAATAGCTTAAATATGCGCCGACCGCACTTGTGCTGATACCTAAGGTGATGGCAATCACCACCAGTCGTCCGAAACGATCTGTGAGCAAATAGGCAGTTGCGCCCGGAGTAATCACCATCGCAATCACCAAAATCGCCCCCACGGTTTGCAACGCTGCCACGACACAGGCGCTCAGCAAGGTAAAAAATAGTACTTTTAAGCGAATCGGCGAAATACCAACTGATACCGCATGGCTTTCATCAAAAAACACCAACAACAGATCTTTCCAAAAAATCAGCAAAAACACCACGCAAACCGCAATAATAATCCCGACTTGCAGCATATCGCCATCATCAATGCCCAGCACGTTACCTAAAATAATCGATTGCACGTCCACTGATGTCGGATTCAACGAAATAATAAACAGCCCAAGCGCAAAAAATGTGGTAAATATAAAGCCGATGATCGCATCTTCGCGTAGTTTGGTGATTGACTTGACCCATAAAATCGCCAGTGCTGCCAGCAATCCGGAAATAAATGCCCCGATGGCATACGGCAATGCCAACGCATAGGCAATCGCCACGCCGGGCACGACCGCATGCGACAGGGCATCGCCGATCAGCGACCAGCCTTTCAACATTAAATAGGCGGATAAAAACGCACAAACCCCACCAACCAAGGCGCTGATCACAATCGCTTTGGTCATGTATTCGTAAGCAAAAGGTTCGAGTAACAGTTGCCACATAGCTTAGTGTTCCGCTTTATTTTGAATTGATATTTGATCTTGGCTTTGCTCTTGGGTTTGTTCTTGCGATTGTAGTTGCGCCTGCGGTGCGGTCGGTGGCAATTCCGAGCCTTTTTCGCCATAGAAAATCACCGGGCGTTCATCATCCGTCAACACCGTTAAAGTGCGGTTGTCTTGGTCATCATGCAGCTCTTCGCCATCTAACGTCAAATAGCGCAATACACCGCCAAATGCCAATTTCAAATTCTTTTGCGTGAATGTGGTTTCAGTCGTACCGGCGGCAATCACAGTACGATTGATCATCACCACCTGATCGCAAAAGTGCGGTACACTGCCTAAATTGTGGGTAGAAACTAAAATCAAATGCCCTTCACTACGCAGTTGCCCCAATAATGCCACAATCGCATTTTCGGTTTTGACGTCCACCCCGGTAAAAGGTTCGTCAAGCAAAATAATACGGCTTTCTTGCGCCAACGCTCGTGCCAAAAACACCCGTTTTTTCTGTCCGCCGGACAGTTCACCGATTTGGCGATCTTTTAAGTGGGTGATATCCACCCGCGCCATCGCCTGCTCAACTTTCTGCTTGTCTTGCGGCGATGCAATCCGCAAAAAATTCATATAGCCATAACGACCTGTCATCACTACATCATACACCGAGATCGGAAACTGCCAGTCCACCTCTTCCGCCTGTGGCACATAAGCCACCAGATTCTGCTTTAGGGCTTTCTTGACCGGCAATCCATGAAGGGTAATTGTACCTTGCAGCGGTTTCACCAATCCCATCAAACTTTTAAACAGAGTTGATTTACCGCTGCCGTTCACCCCGACCAAAGCACAAGTCGTACCGCCATATAACGCAAAAGAGACATCATAAAGTGCGGTATGCCCGTTATTATAACGAACTCCAACCTCCTTCACCTCTAACAACGGCGACAGTTCAGCATGACAGGTACTTTGCGGGGTTATCATTTATTCGAATCCTTTAACAATAGTTGAAACAGTGACTTGCAATAAATCCAGATAAGTTGGCACAGCACCATCGGCTTGTGACAACGAATCAACATACAACACGCCACCGTATTTTGCACCGGTTTCTTTCGCTACCTGCTTACTTGGGCGGTCGGACACCGTGCTTTCACTGAAAACAACCGGGATTTTATTGGCTCGTACCTGGTCAATCACCCTTTTCACTTGCTGTGGCGAGCCCTGCTGATCAGCATTGATCGGCCATAGATACAGTTCTTTAAAAGCATAATCCTTCGCCAAATAGCTGAACGCCCCTTCTGAGGTGACCAACCAGCGCTTTTCTGCCGGAATTTGTGCCATTTTCTCTCGCAGCGGCGCATCTAAGGCTTTGATTTTTTCAGCATAAGCGGCGGCATTTCGATTATACACCTCAGTATTTTTCGGATCATGTTTTACCAATGCTTTGCGGATATTTTCCACATACAGCAACGCATTGTTCGGCGACATCCAAGCGTGCGGATTCGGTGCGCCCTGATAAGCCCCTTCGCTGATCGCAATCGGTTCAATCCCTTCCGTCACCAATACCGCTGGTTTGTCCTGCATATTTTCAAAAAAGCGCTCAAACCAACGCTCCAGATTCATGCCGTTCCATAGCAGCAAATCGGCCTCTTGTGCTTTGATCACATCTTTCGGTGTCACTTGATAATCATGAATTTCGGCACCGGGTTTGGTCACTGACTCCACTATCGCTGCATCACCTGCCACATTTTGTGCAATATCTTGAATCACGGTAAAGGTGGTCAGCACTTTAAACGGTTTTTCAGCCGCCACGGCGGAAAAGCTTATCATCCCACCGAACACTAGTGCGGAAACTAAACTTTTTAATGCTATTTTCATTTTATTTCTCCCTGTTTGATAAACGTTTTTAGGCAAACTATTTTGCCTGCCCTAAACTATATCAACTTTATTTATGAGAATCATTTGCATTTAAGATGTTTACACAATTTTGCCATTTAACACTACAAACATTTTGCCGGCTTCGGCAACCCTGCTAACTTAGTTGCCTGTTTTGCCGGCCCTTCCGGAAATAAACGCTGCAAATACCGACTGTTGCCTTTGTCTGCTCCCAGTTTATCTGCCATTGCCTTGACCAACATGCGGATCGCTGGCGAAGTTTTATACTCTTGGTAAAACGCGCGCACAAAATGAATTACTTCCCAGTGTGCCTCACTCAGCTCGATTTGCTCCTTTTGCGCCAGCCACTGCGCAACTGCGGGACTCCACTGTGCACTGTCAAGCAAATAGCCGTCTTTATCCCGTTTAATCTGTTCGTCGTAAATATCCATTCATTTTCTCCGGATACAATTATGCCCCTATTCAGGGGCATAAGAAACAAATCAATCTAATTGTCTAGATCTTTGAAAACAGGCGGATATATCATCCGCCTTAGATTGCTGACAAAGGGTAAAATACACGATTAATATTGTAAAAGTAGGCGCAGATTATATATCCGCCCGAACCGCACTTTACATTTTTCCTTTATTAATTAAGTATTTATGCCGCACTTCGCAAACGGGCGGATGCAATCCGCCCCTACTTTGCCTCATCAAATATCTTTGTCAATAATCTGTGGCGGATTATATATCCGCCTCAATTTTTTAAATTAATGATTAATCACGCGAAGCGCCAATCAAACTCAGCAGGCTGATAAACAAGTTATACAACGAGACATAAATGCCGATGGTGGCGCGGATATAGTTGGTTTCGCCGCCGTGTACGATATTGCTGGTTTCATACAAAATCGCTCCGGTTGAAAACACCACGAATAAGGCACTGATGGCTAAATGCAATCCTGGAATTTGCAGGAAGATATTGGCAATGACACCGACAACCAGCACGATAAATAGTGCAAACATCATGCCACTCAGGAACGACATATCTTTTTTGGTGGTCAACACATAAGCCGAACAGGCGAAGAACACCGCTGCCGTGCCGCCTAATGCCAGCACAACCACATCGCCCATCCCTGCACCAACATACATATTTAGGATCGGTCCGATGGTATAACCTAAAAAGCCGGTGAAGGCGAAAGCAGAAAGAATACCCAGTGGGCTATCCGCCAATTTATGGGTCAAAAACAGCAAACCGTAAAAGCCGACCAGTAACACAATCAACCCCGGATACGGCAAGTTCATTGTCATGGAAATATAAGCCACCACCGCAGAAAAAGTGACAGTGAGCGCTAATAAAAAGTAGGTGTTGCGTAACACTTTGTTGGTTGCCAATACCGATTGTTCGGAACGACGTACATCGGTCACAAGACGTTGTTGCATTGCGTTTCTCCCTTAAGAATACAGAGCAAAATAGTGGTAAATAAATTGTTAAAACACCCTAACCATAAGGGCTATAGCAAAAAAAGTCAAATCTAAATTCAGTTGTTTTCCTCAAACCAAATCAAGCTTACCATCCGTCCGGTCACACCGTCGCGTCGATAGGAAAAAAACCGCTCTTTTTGGCTGAACGTACAACATTCTCCACCATAAATAAGGTGAATTCCACATTTTTTCAAGCGCTGACGTGCCAATAAATACAGATCGGCAAAATATTTGTCAGGCGTCGTCAAATCCGGTTGGAATGCCAATGCCGCTTGTGGATCATGTTGGATAAATGCCGACCGCACTTCGCCACCGACTTGAAATGCCGATTGACTGATCGCCGGTGCCAGCCACGCCACGATTTGCGACGGCTTGGCATGAAACTGTGCCACGGTGTTTTCTAAAATGCCATCACACAAGCCGCGCCAACCGGCATGTGCCGCTGCCACTTCATTGCCGTCCGCTGTCGCAAACAGCACCGGCAAACAATCGGCTGTCATCACCAAACAAACCTGCCCTGCTTGATCGGTATACACCGCATCAGCCTCAATTGCGGTTGCCGTGGTCGGTAAACGTAATACGGTGGTGCTGTGGGTTTGATTTAAATACAACGGCAGTTGCGGCAGTTGTGCTTTTTCAAGCAACAAAGTGCGGTTTGCTTCGACCGCACTTGGGCTGTCACCGACATGTGCGCCCAAATTGAAACTGGCATAGGGCGCAACACTCACACCACCGTTGCGAAAAGTAGAGAGTGCGTGAACATTATTCGCTAAATTCCAGTTTGGTTTAAGAAATTCCATCAATAATCCAACTCATCTTTGTGCAGTTCATAATCCGCTTTCAGCACATTCACCAGTTCCACAAAATCCTCCGGCAATGGCGCATGCCATTCCATCACTTCGCCGCTAATCGGGTGTTCTAAACGCAACATCACCGCATGCAGGGCTTGACGTTGGAAATGACGCAATACCGTTAAAAATTCCTCGCTCGCCCCTTTCGGCGGACGTGGGCGCCCACCGTACGCTTGATCGCCCAGCAACGGATGGGCAATATGCGCCATATGCACCCGAATCTGGTGAGTGCGCCCGGTTTCCAAGCGTAACCGCAAACGGGTGTAATTGCGAAAACGCTCCATTATCCGATAATGGGTCACCGCCGATTTACCCATCGGATGCACCGCCATATGGGTACGTTTGGTCGGATGGCGTGACATCGGCTGATCCACCGTACCGCCTTTAGTCATAATGCCGTATGCCACCGCCTCATATTCACGGGTAATCCGGCGTTTTTGCAACGCATACACCAAACGGGTTTGCGCCGGAATGGTTTTCGCCACCACCATCAAGCCGGTGGTGTCTTTGTCCAATCGGTGCACAATGCCGGCACGCGGCACTTCCGCAATTTGTGGATAATGATGCAACAGCGCATTCAACACCGTGCCATCCGGATTGCCAGCCCCCGGATGTACCACAAAATCTTTCGGCTTGTTGATCACCAAAATATCATCGTCTTCATACACAATATTCAGTGCGATCGGCTGAGCAACGAAACGGTTTTCCTCTTCGATTTCCACTTCAATCAAAATCACTTCATCGCCATATACTTTTTCACGCGGTTTATTCACTACCGCACCGTTCACCTGCACCAAATCCTGCTCAATCCACGTTTTAATCCGTGAACGAGAATAGTCGGGAAAGCATTCCGCCAAGGCTTGATCCAAACGCTGACCGAGTTGATGTAACTGAATTTGTGCCGTTAATTGTAATTGTTTCGTCATAAATAAAAATAAAATCCACTGAATTCTAGTTTGCTTATTTGCCAAGGATGGTTAAAATACAAGGCGTAACAAGATAATAACGTTCATTGTAACTGAAGTTTACCGTGAAGTAACCAAACATTCGTTGACGCGTGTTGCCAGCCGACCGCACTTTTTGCAAAAACCTCTTTAGGATTGTTATTTATGTATAAATTAAAATCGCTTGCCTTACTGTTGCTGACCGCCTTAAGCGTTGCCGCCTGCTCCTCCGATAAAAAAGAAGTCGAAACTGCGTCGGTGGAAGAACTTTATAGCAAAGCCAATACGTATCTTTTAGATGAAAACTATGCAGAAGCCATTCGTTATCTGGATGCCGTAGACAGCCGTTATCCGTTTGGTGCCTATGCCGAACAAGCACAATTGGGATTAATTTACGCCAACTATAAAGATTCTGAATACACCTTGGCACTGGCAAACGCTGAACGTTTTTTGCGCTTGCACAGCAACAGCCAACATTTAGATTTCGTGTTGTATCTGGCAGGATTGATCAATACTGAGTTGGGCGATCACTTCTTACAAAAGGCATTCGGCACCGACCGTGCCTCGCGTGATCCGCTAACCTTAACCAATGCGCTGCACAACTTTGAAACGTTGCAACAACATTTCCCGAACAGCCAATATGCTGCCGATGCCGCCGTACGCGCCAACTATCTACGTAATGCACTGGCTCGCCACGAACAACAAGTGGCCGAATTTTATTTCAAACGTCATGCTTATGTTGCCACGGTAAACCGTGTACTAGGCTTGTTGGATACCTATCCTGATACACAAGCGACCCATGAGGCGCTGCCATTATTGGAAAAATCCTATCAGGCGATGAAACTCAACGAACCTGCTGCTAAAATCGCCGAATTAATCAAACAAGGCGAAAACAAAACCTTCGCTGAAATCCCGGTGCCTGAAGGTGATGTGAATTTAGTCGTTCCCAATGTGCTGTCGCCAACCGCCCAGTAACCGCTCGATTTAATAAAAAAACACCTTAACGTTGTTCGATGTTAAGGTGTTTTTTGTTTATGCAATAAATCAAGTTCAACCAAATCATTTAAATATTTCTGTGCAGTATTGCGATGAATATTTCCTTTATTGTTATTCTAACAGAACGTGCACAGGTTTTCGCGGTTTCTTGTGCACGTTCTGATAACGTGCATACGTTTTTGCGATTTCTTGTGCATGTTTTGTTGATATACGCAGCTTTTGGCACTTTTTTATGCACATTTTGATCTCAAACCGATTTTGAGTGTTTGTTGTGAAAAGCAAAACACGATCTAAATCAAGAAAACCTTAAATAAGCATCACAAATACTTCTTTTATAAATAAGATCCTTTTATGATACGACTGTTAAAACGAATTAACAGCTATTTTACTTATTACTCAACTCACTCGATACGATCAACACAATCTATAAAAAGGAATTTGAATTATGTACTGTATTCAATGCGAACAAACCATGAAAACCCCTGTCGGTAACGGCTGCAGCTACTCGCAAGGGATGTGTGGCAAAACAGCTGAAACCTCCGATTTGCAAGATTTATTAATAGCGGCGTTATACAGCCTGTCTACTTGGGCGATTAAAGCACGCGAATTGGCGATTATCGACAATCAGATCGATGCGTTCACCGCTCAGGCTTTTTTCTCCACCTTGACCAACGTCAATTTTGACTCCAAACGCATTGTGGAATATGCCCAACAAGCGCAAGCCTATTGCGATCAACTGATCCAACGCTGCCGTGCGGTCAATCCAAGCACCGACAGCGATCACCCGTTGGCACATTTGAAATTGAACGGCAGTGAGATTGCCGCCCTGACCGCACAAGCGGAAGATTTTGCCTTAAATAAAGACATCAACGATATCAGCGAAGAAGTACACGGCTTGAGAATGCTCTGTCTTTACGGTTTGAAAGGTGCAGCGGCCTATATGGAACACGCCCATGTTTTAGGCCAATTCGATAACCAGATTTATCTGGAATTCCACCAATACATGTCTTGGCTGGGCACCAATCCAACCGATATCGATACCTTATTAAAAAACTCACTGGGCATCGGCATGATGAATTTTGGCGTGATGGGCTTATTGGACAAAGGCGAAACCGCCGCCTTCGGCAATCCTAGCCCTTCAACGGTGAATGTTAAACCGATTGCCGGCAAATGTATCCTGATTTCCGGCCATGATTTGAAAGATCTGAAAGCGCTATTGGAACAAACCGAAGGCACAGGAATTAACGTGTATACCCACGGCGAAATGCTGCCGGCGCACGGTTATCCGGAACTGAAAAAATACAGCCATTTAGTCGGCAACTACGGCGGCGGCTGGCAGAACCAACAACGGGAATTTGCCAAATTCCCGGGGCCGGTGATCATGACTTCCAACTGTATCATCGATCCGAATGTCGGCAACTATGCCGATCGCATCTACACCCGCAGCATCGTCGGCTGGCCGGGCGTGAAACACTTGGATGATCGCGATTTCAGCCAAGTGATCGAACAAGCGCAACAAATGGCGGGCTTCCCGTACAGCGAAATCGAACACAACATCACCGTCGGTTTCGGTCGCCAAACCCTGCTGGATGCGTCTGATGCGGTAATTAACTTGGTTGCCGAGAAAAAATTACGCCATGTGTTCTTGGTCGGCGGTTGCGACGGCAGCGTGGGCGAACGCAGCTACTACACCGAATTTGCGCGTAACGTACCGGAAGATTGCGTAGTATTGACCCTGGGTTGCGGTAAATATCGCTTCAACAAACTGGAATTCGGCACATTGGAAGGCGGTTTGCCACGCTTGTTGGATGTCGGTCAATGTAACGATGCTTACTCCGCCATCATGTTGGCGGTCAACCTGGCGGAAAAACTGGGCTGTGGCGTTAACGATCTGCCGTTGACCTTGGTGTTGTCTTGGTTCGAGCAAAAAGCGATTGTGATTTTGCTGACCTTGTTGGCATTGGGTGTGAAAGATATCTACACCGGCCCGACCGCACCGGCATTCTTAAATGATAACTTGTTAGCCATTCTGAACGAAAAATTCGGTCTGCGCGGCTTGACCACCCCACAACAAGACATGCAACAAGCGTTAGCACGCTAATGATTGCATGATGTCATACCAAGTGCGGTCTGCTCTTATCTGGTGACCGCACTTTGTTTTGTTTAGGATTTTCAACTATGTCAAACCCAAATGCTTTCTGTATCAATGAAATGATGGTCAACAACATCGTGCAAGAAACCGACGATGTTTATACCCTCGAACTGATCGCACAAGATTTTTATCCCTACGAACCGGGGCAATATGCGCTGGTCAGTATTAAAAATACCCCAGATATTGCCCGTGCCTACACCCTCTCCTCTACGCCCGGTTTAAGCCGTTATGTCACCTTAACCGTGCGCCGGATTGAAAACGGAGTTGGCTCAACCTGGCTGACCCGAGATGTCAAGGTCGGCGATACGCTGTGGCTGTCTGATCCTAAGGGCGATTTCACCTGTTCCAAAATCGTCAGCGACAATTATCTGTTGGTTGCCGGTGGTTGCGGCATCACACCGATTATGTCGATGGTGCGTTGGTTATGCGTCAACCGTCCGCAAGCCAATTTAACCGTGTTCTACAGCGTGCATTCGCCGAAAGACGTGATTTTCAAACGTGAATGGCAACAACTGAAGGCGCAATATCCGCACTTGAGGTTATACATGAACTCCTCGCAAGGCGCCAGCGAAGGCTTTTATGCCGGACGGATTTCGCAACAAATGCTGCAAGAACTGGTGCCGCATATTGCCGACTGCACCGTGTTAACCTGCGGCCCGGAAAGCTATATGCAGCATATTCGTGACATCACCGAGCAGCTAGGCGTACCGAAAGAGCGGTTTTTCCTTGAACAGTTCCACTCCTCGACCGAAGTGTGTATGACCGACAACAGTAAGCAAGTCGGCTTGACGGTTTACGGCATCATCGGCGAACAAACCGTTTCCGTACCGTTCGGCATTTCATTGCTAAGTGCACTGGAAGAAAATAATATTCCGGTGATTGCCGCCTGCCGCACCGGCATCTGCGGTTCGTGCAAAACCAAAGTGCTGCAAGGCGAATACGAAACCAGCACCACCGGCCCGCTGACAGCGCAAGAAATCGAACAGGGCTATGTGCTGGCGTGCAGCTGCCAAATCAAAGGCAATATGCAGGTCGAGCCGATGATTTAATCCTTTGCAAGCAACCAAAGTGCGGTACAAGCCGCACTTATTTTATTAACAACCCAAGCAAAAACAACAGCGAAATTCCCATTTCAATCAGCCCGATTTGCTTCGGATTGAGCCGTTTACGCGGCATCAGCCACAACGGTATAATTATCGCTCTGAGCAAAGCCGGCACAAAGCAAAGTGCGGTTCGCAGGTCAAAATAGCCTATCGCTAACACGCATAATAGATGAAAAATCATCGAGGCTTGTAAATAGCGCGGATCTTTGCGCTCACGCAGAATGCTTTTCACATACAGCGTGGTGCCGACAAAAAATAGGCTGGGATAGAGCAAAACCAACATAATTTGGCGATCAAAAGTGTGGTCGGCAAAGTAATACGCCGCCATGCCAGCAATAGCGAAAATCGCAATCGCCGCTAAATCATTGCCCAGCGCACGCTCGTTTTTTTGCTTCACATAATAGATATTCAACAATCCGAACGGCAGCATCGCCAATAAAAAATACAGCAGTTGCCAGTTATGCCACAATGCCGGAAGAGAAAATAAAAGTGCGGTCAGCCCGTAGCTGATTGCCCAAGTGCGGTTTTGCGTCAAATTCCGTCCTTTGAACAGATTAAAAAACGGATAGGTGAACAGATACAGACAAGCCCACGCCAGCAATAAAAAAGCGTGCTGCCAAACAATCATCGGTGATGACAACATGCCGTATAAAAACGGCAGCAATGCCATCACAATCGCACCGTGTTGGTTGGAAATCAACAGTTTCATTTTGCGCCGGAATTTGTTTTTTTCTGTTTTAACGAAGCAAAAAATGTCGCCAAAATCGGGCCGGAAACATTGTGCCAAAAGCTGAATACCGCACTTGGCACCGCTGCCAGCGGATTAAAGTGCGCATTTGCTAATGCCGCCCCTAAGCCGGAATTTTGCATGCCGACTTCAATCGAAATCGCTTTGCTGTCATAAGTACTCAGATTGAATAATTTGGCAGTGAAAAAACCGATCAAGTAGCCCAAACCGTTATGCAGCACCACGATACCGAAAATAATCAAGCCTGATTCAACGATTTTATCTTTACTGACCGCCACCACGGCCGACAGAATCAACACAATCGCCACCACTGAAAGCAGCGGCATACTTTGGCTCAGCTGCGCCATTTGTTTTTTGAACAACGCACGCACCACCAAACCCAAGAAAATCGGGAACAGCACCATTTTTAACACCGAGACAAACATGGCAGCGGCATTGATATCCAGCCACTGACTTGCCAAAATATAGAAAACCGCAGGGGTTAAAATCGGTGCCAGCAAGGTTGAAATGGTCGTGCAAGCCACTGAAAGTGCGGTATTGCCACGTGCTAAATAGGTCATCACATTGGATGAAGTGCCGCCCGGACACGAGCCGACCAAAATCACGCCAATCGCCAAATCTGTCGGCAAAGCAAAGCCTTTTGCCAAACCGAAAGCAATCGCCGGCATAATCACAAACTGGCTGACTACACCGATCAATACCGATTTCGGATGTTTAAACACTTCGCCGAAATCATTGAACGTCAACGTGATACCCATGCCAAACATCACGATGCCGAGCAAATACGGAATATAACTGACAAAAGGCGAAAAATAAGCCGGAAATTGAAAGGCTAAAAAGGCAAACAGTAAAACCCAAAGCGCAAAGGTTTTGCTGACAAAATGGTTAATCTTGAGTAAGGTCTGCATGGAAAAATCTCTTGCAATGGTAAAGGATTGACCATAACAAAACTTTTAGGTGATTTCAATTCTCACTAAGGGGCATTTTCTGCAAATGCTTTTATGCTCGGCTAAAGCGCCAGCATCATTTCATACCATGATATACCGCCGTGTTTGAATGCTGACGGTTTGAGATAGCGATAACCGAATTTTTCATAAAAACGGATATACTCCGCTTTGCACATCAGATAAATCGCCTGTTTTTGTCGGCGCCGCATCAGCTCGATAAACTGCTGCATTAAGCGTACGGAATAGCCACACCCCTGATAATGCGGGTCGACCACCACCGACATAATCACCACATTCGGTGCGGCAGGGTCATGTCCAATTAGTTGTTTAAATTGTTCATCGGACATCACCACGTTTTCGGCACACCCACTATTGATAAAACCAATAATCCGATTCCCCGTTTCCATTAACAGAAAACCATCTGGATATTGTGCTATCCGCAGTGCGATCTTTTCACGACTCGCCGCTTCATCTGAGGCATAAGCAGTTGATTCAATTTCAAAACAACGATCAGTATCTGCTATTGTAGCCTGTCTAAATGTCAGCACAGGGTCTTCCTCCGAGTTAGAATCTGTTGATGTTTATTTACCGATACAAAACGAGCTGAAAATATTGCTTAACAAATCATCGGACGTGAATTGCCCGGTGATTTCGCTTAATGCGTCTTGCACCATACGCAGCTCTTCTGCCAGCAGTTCGCCTGCATGAAATTGGGTCAGTTGGATATGTCCGCTTTGCAAATGTTCGCTGGCGACTTGCAACGCTTCCAAGTGGCGACGGCGGGCAAGAAAACCGCCTTCGGTTACCGTTTGGTAACCCATCGACTGCTTCAGGTGATCACGTAGCAACTCAATACCGCACTTAGTTTTGGCTGACAAGCGGATAGTGGTGTAGCCGTCGTGCTGCTCAATTCCTTCCGTTTCGCGGCTCAAGTCGGCTTTATTACGGATCACCGTGATCGGCATCGACGTCGGTAAACGCTCGATAAATTCCGCCCAGATTTTATGTGGATTCAACTCCTGCGTGGTGGTGCTGTCGATCATCAACAGCACATGATCCGCCTGTTCGATCTCTGCCCAAGCACGATTGATGCCAATGCGCTCCACTTCATCGGTCGCTTCACGCAAACCGGCGGTGTCGATAATATGCAGCGGCATACCATCGATATGGATATGTTCACGCAATACATCACGGGTTGTGCCGGCAATATCGGTGACAATCGCTGCTTCGCGCCCGGCAAGGGCATTCAGCAAGCTGGATTTACCGGCATTCGGACGTCCGGCAATCACCACTTTCATACCTTCTCGCAATAGCGATCCCTGTTTTGCCTCGGACTGCACTTTGGCCAGCTGCTGAATAATGTCATTCAAGCGTTTTTCAATAATACCGTCCGCCAGAAAATCGATCTCTTCATCGGGAAAATCAATCGAGGCTTCCACATAAGTCCGCAGATAAATCACGGCATCCACCAATTGATTGACTTTGTTGGAAAATTCCCCTTGCAGTGATTTCAATGCCGAGCGTGCCGCCTGTTCCGAACTGGCATCAATCAAATCGGCAATCGCTTCCGCCTGTGCCAGATCCAGTTTATCGTTTAAAAATGCCTGTTCGGAAAATTCGCCGGGACGGGCGATGCGAATGCCGTCCAGCTGCAAAATTCGTTTTAGCAGTAAGTCCAACACCACTTGTCCGCCGTGTCCTTGCAGCTCCAGCACGTCTTCACCGGTAAACGAATGCGGCGCTTTAAAATACAGCGCAATGCCTTGATCCAAGACCGTGCCGTCGCTGTCTTTAAACGGCAGGTAGTCGGCAACGCGCGGTTTCGGGCATTTGCCCAACACTGCTTCGGCAACGGCAACCGCACTTGGCCCCGAGATACGCAAAATCCCGATTCCGCCCCGGCCGGGTGCCGTGGCTTGGGCGACAATGGTCTCTTTATTCATAAATATTCCTTGCTACAGAATAGAACAAACCGCACTTTAACTTAAAGTGCGGTTTTAGACTGCTGACAAAGGTTAAAATACACGATTAATATTGTAAAAGCAGGGGCGGATTAACTATCCGCCCGCACCGAATTTTGTATTTTTTCTTTATTGATTAAATGCTTATGCCGCACTTCGCAAACGGGCGGATAGTTAATCCGCCATAAATATTGTGTGTTTTCACCTTTGTCAGCAGTCTAAAATCCGGCAATATAACGGATTTTCAAACTTATCAACCGAACAGAACTTAGGC
>NZ_VDHB01000097.1:0-16393 GCF_006227735.1 Testudinibacter sp. 'clade 2' | reverse complement strand
CTGCTGACAAAGGTTAAAACACACGATTAATATTGTAAAAGTAGGGGGCGATTATATATCGCCCCGAACCGCACTTTGCATTTTTCCTTTATTGATTAAGCGCTTATACCGCACTTCGCAAACGGGCGGATATATAATCCGCCCCTACCCAGCCTAATCAAATATCTTTGTCAATAATCTGAGATGAACCGCACTGGGTTCATCTTTTTCTGTCAAATATTCGACCGCTGTCTATGCAGCCAATCTATTCAGCTAACATCTATGCGACTGAGTAAAGTGCGGTATTAAAGATATTTCGCTTTCAACTCTTTTGCAACGGCAATTTGTGCTTCAGTTAATTCTTTGGTCATCGGCTCACGGCAATAACCTGCGTCCACCCCTTCCAGTTTCAACAACTCTTTGATGGTCAAATATAAGCCATTGCCTAAAATCCCTTCGATCAAATCGTTAGTAACATGTTGGATTTCCAATGCTTCCTGAATTTGCCCGGCTTGCGCTTTTTCATAAATTTGACGTGCGCGAATACCGTTGACGTTGAAGGTACTGCCGATTGCGCCGTCGATGCCCAATACCGCTGCCGGTAACATCATTTCATCGAAGCCCGCCCAGATTAAGTGGTTCGGATACGCTTTTTTCAAGCGTTCCAACAGATAGAAATCGCCTGCGGTGAATTTCACACCGATGATTTTCTCATTTTCATACAGTTCACCGAATTGTGCTACACCGATGTTCACGCCGGTCAAGAACGGAATCGAATACACGATCATACGGTTGCCGGTGGCTTCAATGATGGTGTTATAGAAGTGTTTGATTTCCGGGAAGCTGAATTTGTAGTAGAACGGCGTCACTGCAGACAAACAGTCATAGCCTAATTCAGTAGCATATTTGCCCAATTCCACCGCTTCTTTCAAGTTCACACTGCCCACTTGAGCGATCAGCGCAATTTGATCTTTGGCTTCGTCTTTGGCAATGCGGAAAATCTCTTTTTTCTCTTCGGTCGAGAGCATAAAATTCTCACCGGTGCTGCCACCAACATATAGCCCGTCCACTTTCATTTTATCAATATTGTGACGAACGATTTGGCGCAAGCCTTTTTCATTAATTGTGCCGTCCGCATTGAAAGACACTAATAATGCACTAAAAATACCTTTTAAACTTTTCATGAACTCTCCTGAAGGATTAATAAAATTATTTGATACGTTGTTCGAGAATAACGTTAAGCGTTTTTTGTTTTTTACTCATGGAATTATCCGGCTCTGCCTGCACTAGCAGCGCGTAGATCAAATCCATCACGAATAATTGGGAAATTTTGGTACCGATCGAATCCCCTTGCAACTGCCCTTGGCGATTGCCGTTGATCAGTACATAATCGGCAACTTCAGTAATCGGCGAACGTAAATTGTGGGTGATCGCTACGGTTTTTGCCCCATTGGATCTGGCGATTTTCAGTGCTTGGGTTGTTTCAACCGAATAACCCGAATGACTAATACCAATAACAATATCGTTGCTATTCAGCAATGAAGCCTGCATATACATAAAGTGGTTATTGGTTAAGGCATCGACCTGCAAGCCGATTCGCAAGAATTTATGTTTGGCATCTTCCGCCGTTAAACCGGATGATCCCACACCAAATACGAAAATCCGTCTGGATTGACGAATGCTGTCCACCACTCTTTCCAATTCATCAAAATCCAATAGATTGATGGTTTCTGAAATTACATTCGACAGCACGCTTTGCAGTTTTAGCGCAATCTCTGCCGGCCCGTCTTCTCCGGCAATATCGGTGTCCAACAGTGAACCATTTTCTTTATTCTGCGTTGCCAATTCAATGGCGAGATCCAGTTTGAAATCGGTATAGCCTTTGAAACCTAAAGTACGGCAAAAACGGATGAATGTCGCTTCGCCGACATCCAATTTCGCAGCAACTTCCGATAATGAACATTGGTTGAGCAAATCGGGAGAGGTCAAAATGGCTGCTGCAATCCGCTTTTCCGTTTTAGTTAGGCTGCTTTGTAAAGCACCGATCGTATCTAAAATTTTTCCACCTTGATTCATAATGTGTTCCTCGATAATTTATAGTAGTGAATATGGGATCTTAACGACCAATTTCTTCACTTTAACACTCTGCCCGTCCACATGACAACCCGGTTTGTGCGCTTCATACGGAAAGAAAATCGCAAACATGTTCGGCGCAAGCAATACGCTATTTTTATATGCGATTGGTTGTGCCGTCAATTGGTAATCATCTTCGTCCTGATAGTCTTCATAACCGCTCAAGTCAGGGTTTCCGACACCAAATTCAATCAGCTCCGCTCCGGAAATCAATAACTGCACATCTAAATAACGATGATGCAATTCCGATTTTTTGCTGTCTGCCGCTGCGGTTTCAAACTCCATCACATTCATGAAAATATCATCATTAATCTCGTGTCTGCCCAAGGTTAGTGCTTGCAAATCTAAGCCTTTTAAATATTCGCAAACTTCAGCAATCACCGGTGACAAGCCCAATGTGCCGTTATCTTTGTTCAAATCCCCTAAAATCATATGCGCAATCCCTTATCTTTTATTGAAATTTTTACGGTTTTTTTGTTTTGTGGCTAATTCATTCTGCCACCAAAGTGCCGCCCCCAGTAAACCGGCATCTGATCCGCAAGCCGCTGGTACCACTTCGGTTTGATAAAAGTGCGGTAGCTGCTGCAAATAACTGTTCACCAACGGCAAATAGCCTTCCGCTAAACCGACGCTGCCCCCCAACACTACTCGCTGAATATCATTCGCGATCACTAAATCGGCGATCAAATTGGCAATGGCTCTCGCTGAGCGTTGCACCACTTCAACCGCTTGTGGCACGCCTTGACGAAAACGGGCGAATACTTCTGCCGGTTCACAAGGATCATCCCACTTCGCTGCGGCAGCTTCAATTGCCCGTCCGGCTGCAATCGCTTCGACACAACCTTGTCGTCCGCAGCCACAGATAGGGCCGTTTGGATCCGCCAGCGTATGCCCGATATGACCGGCAATGCCGTTCGGACCGATTTGCAACTTTCCATTCAGAATAATGCCACCGCCAACACCGGTTGAAACGGTGATAAAAACAAAATTCTCAACTTTTTTCGTCAATAATTGATATTCCGCATAGGCTGCTGCCTGTACGTCATTCAACAAACCGATCGGTGCCGCCGTATACTCAGCGATTGTATCCAGCAATGGGAATTCCGCCAAGCCACCCAGATTTTTCGGGTTAAGTGCGGTCAAGATACCTTTGTTGATGATGCCTGTTGAGGCAACTGCAACCGAGTCAAACATGCCTTGCTGTTGCTGTATAATATCAGCCAGTGCCTGCCTCATACCACTTGCGGCTTCATCCTGTGGCGTTCTAATTTGTTGGCGTTGTTCGATAATTTTGCCGGTAATCAACGCACTGGCTATTTTGGTTCCACCAATATCAATCGCTAAACAACACTTCATGTTAACAGATTCCTATTTATTTTTAACGGCATTAATTTTATCAACAAACCAACCGACAATATGCTCCAAACGAGTTAGCGCCGAGCCGACCGTGACCGAATAAGCACCGTTTTCAATTGCCATTGCAGCCATTTCCGGCGAATTATAGCGCCCTTCTGCCATCACGCGACAGCCGGCAGCTTTCAAATCCTGCACCAGTTTGACATCCGGTTCTGACGGAATTTCCCCACCGGTATAACCGGACATGGTACTACCGATCAAATCTACACCAAGATTTTGACAGTACATACCTTCTTCAAAATTGGAGCAATCCGCCATTGAAAGGCAGCCCAACGCTTTAATCCGAGCAATAATCACATCACGCGCCACCGGACGAATACGATCCGTACCGTCAAAAGCAATAATATCCGCGCCAGCCGCTGCCAAATCATCAATATCCTGTAAAAACGGGCTAATACGAACCGGGCTATCTTCCAGATCGCGCTTTACAATACCGATAATCGGCACATCAACTTTTGCACGAGTCGCTTTTAAATTGTCGATCCCCTCAATACGCAATCCCGCGGCACCCCCTATTACTGATGCCTGAGCCATCGCTGCCACAATCTCCGGTGAATCCATCGGACCATCATCTACCGGCTGGCAAGATGCAATTAACCCCTGTTCAAGCATAGCCAATATTTTTTCTTTATTTAGTTTTGACATTTTAACTCCACATACTACAAATTTAAAGAAGATTGACTTCAATACGCATAGAGTAATACTTCATTTCAATCATAACAAGTGAAATCGTTAAAAAATGAGATCTTTATCATAAATTGAACTATCGCCGTCAAAATCAGCAAAGATAAATCTGATCCCGAGCAATCGCGAAGCTACTTTTTAGCATATAAAAACGTTATAATTCGCCTATTGTTCACTAGGGTCTGTTGATGTTTGTTTATATTTTAGACAAAAGCAACAGACCCTACTTATCCATCGATTATTATGCAAAAAAAATCTGTTTACATCGCCTACACCGGCGGCACAATCGGTATGAAACCGTCAAAGTGCGGTTATGTGCCACAACCGGGATTTATGTCTTCTTATTTAAACAGCCTACCTGAGCTACAACGCGCCGAAATACCGCACTTTATCGTACACGAATACGATGAACTGATAGATTCCGCCAATATGACACCGCAGCATTGGCAGCAAATTGCCGATGATATCAAAAAACATTATCACGATTATGATGCCTTTATTATTCTACACGGCACCGACACCATGGCTTACACCGCCTCTGCACTGTCATTCATGCTGGAGAATCTAACCAAACCGGTGATCGTCACCGGCTCGCAAATTCCGATTTCCGGGCTGCGTTCCGACGGTTTAACCAATTTGTTGAATGCGCTATATCTGGTCGCCCACTACCCTATCCGTGAAGTTTGCTTATTTTTTAACAATAAGCTGTTTCGTGGCAACCGTTCGACCAAAAGCCATGCAGATGGGTTTGATGCATTTTCTTCCCCCAACTATCCAGTGTTGGTCGAGGCGGGGATCAATATTGCTATCAATTATGCAGCGCTAAATGTCAGTGCCAGAGGGGAATTTAAACTGCACAATATTACGCCGCAGCCAATTGGGATTGTGATGCTGTATCCGGGGATTTCGCCTGATGTTATCCGCAATATTTTGCAGCAGCCGGTCAATGCGCTGATTTTATTAACCTTTGGTATCGGCAACGCACCAGATAACCCGGAAATTCTGGATTTGCTGCACAGTGCTTATCAGAAAGGCATTATCGTATTGAATCTGACCCAGTGTTTTGCCGGTAAAGTCAATATGGGGGGCTACGCCACCGGCAATGCGCTGGAGCAAGTCGGTGTGATCAGCGGGCATGATATGACGGTCGAAGCAGCATTGGCAAAGATGCATTTTCTGTTAAGCCAAACGTTAACAATTGAGCAAGTACGGCAGAAAATGACAACGAATCTACGCGGCGAAGTCTCGCTGTGAGACCGCACTTTGCTTTTTCGATTGAAATTTATCAAACAAATATCACAAAAAACAGAATATTCACTAAGCAAAATTGTTTTTTACCGATATACTACAGCGGATTTTCTGTTAAATCATAATAAATAATTAATTATCTTATTCGGAGGTATTCAATGGAATACATTCAAGCATTTTTTGATTTGATCGGCAACCTCACTTGGGGCTGGGCGCTGATTCCAATGTTAATCATTTTCGGCTTGCTCTTCAGTATCATCAGCGGCTGGGCACAGTTTCGCTATTTCGGACGGATGTTTAAATCACTGCGCCAAGACAAAACCAATGCTAACAGTACAAGTATTACCGGACGTCAGGCACTGTTGGTGTCGATTGGCGGACGTGTCGGTGGTGGTAATATCGCCGGCGTCGCTGTTGCCATTTCTTTAGGCGGGCCGGGTGCAGTGTTTTGGATGTGGGTGGTTGCTTTAATCGGCATGGTCACCAGTATCGTCGAATGTACCCTTGCACAACTATATAAACACAAAACCCACGATGGTCATTTCCGCGGCGGCTCTGCACGCTTTATCGTACACGGATTGGGCGAAAAATACCGTTGGATGGCGATTGTATACTCAATCTGTCTGATTGTTTCATTCTCGATCGGCTTTAATGCTTTCCAAGGTAACACCGTTGCCGGTGCCATGCTGGATAGCCTCGGAATCGAGCGAATCTATACCGGTATTTTGCTTGCATTACTTGGCGGCTTGATTATCTTTGGCGGTATCAAACGTATTTCACAAGCGTCTGATGTCATCATCCCGGTAATGGCATTGCTATATATGGCGATGGCAATCATCGTTATCGTGATGAATATCACTGAGCTGCCGGCCGTTATCACCACGATTGTCAAAAGTGCTTTCGGATTAGATTCCGTGGTCGGCGGTGGTATGGGTGTCGCCATAGCTCAAGGAATGCGTCGTGGTCTGTTCTCCAATGAAGCCGGTCTGGGTTCTGCGCCTAACGTTGCGGCAACCGCTGATGTTAAACACCCGGTCACACAAGGGATTGCACAGTCATTATCCGTGTTTATTGATACGATTATTATCTGTAGCTGTACTGCCTTCATTATTTTATTGGGCGATGTCTATGTGCCGGGTGCAGAAATTGACGGTGTGGTACTGACCCAACAGTCATTAGTACACCACTTAGGCAACTGGTCGCAATACCTGCTCACCTTCTCTATTTTGCTGTTCTCATTCAGCTCAGTAATCTATAACTACTACCTCGGTGAAAATGCCATGAGCTTCTTGTTCTACGGCAAAAAAGAGAAGTTACCGATTCTGTTACTCCGTTTAGCTGTTATCGTCATTCTGTTCTTAGGCGCAACCGCCCCGGGTGCAACGGCAGTATTCTTCTTCTCCGATCCACTAATGGGGGTGTTGGCACTATTCAACTTGCTGGCATTAATCATGCTGTTCCCACAAGTGATGCGTCTGCTCACCGATTACCGTAATCAATTGAAACAAGGCATCGAAGATCCCGTATTTAACCCAGATCAGTTCCCAGAACTGGATATTGATCGTAACGCTTGGAAAGGCCAGAAATAGCTGCTTGAATGAATACAAAAGTGCGGTTTGACGATACGCTAACCGCACTTTTTTGCATTAATATTTCAATAAATATTGAAATAATAGGAAATGACTATGTCCGCTATAACCCTCTATCACAACCCGCAATGCGGTACTTCACGCAATGTATTAGCCTTGATCCGCCATTGCGGTATTGAGCCGACAGTGATTCACTACTTGGAAAATCCGCCCGATGAAGCCACCCTGCGCGATTTACTGGCAAAAATGGCAATCAGCCCGCAGCAATTGTTGCGTCGTAACGTTGCACCATATCACGACTTGGGGTTAGATAACGATAATATCAGCGATGACCAGATTATTGCGGCTATGCTGCAAGAGCCGATTTTGATTAACCGACCGATTGTGATCACCCCAAAAGGCTGTAAACTGTGCCGCCCGTCCGAAGCGGTGTTAGAGATTCTGCCTGTTGCCTTGCCCACTGTTTTCTACAAAGAAGACGGTGAAGCAATTTATCCACGCTAACCAGGAACATGCTCATGGGACTGTTTGAACGTTATTTAACCCTGTGGGTTGCGCTCGCCATTCTTGCCGGTGTATTCGCTAAGCATAAAAAAGCCGTAGAGAAATTCGCTACGGCTTGATTCAGTTCATTTAAAAACTATTTTTTCTTCTTCGCTTTCGCATTCGGCAAGTCAGTCACCGTACCTTCGAACACTTCTGCCGCCAAACCGACGGATTCGTGCAAGGTCGGGTGCGCATGGATGGTCAGCGCCAAATCTTCCGCATCACAACCCATTTCGATCGCCAAACCGATTTCGCCTAACAACTCACCGCCGTTAGTACCGACGATTGCGCCACCGATCACACGATGGGAATCTTTATCGAAAATCAATTTGGTCATCCCGTCTGCACAGTCGGAAGCGATCGCACGTCCGGAGGCTGCCCAAGGGAAAAGTGCGGTTTCGTAGTTGATGCCTTCCGCCTTACACTCTTTCTCGGTTTTGCCGACCCATGCCACTTCCGGCTCGGTGTAAGCGATAGATGGGATCACTTTCGGATCGAAATAGTGTTTTTTGCCCGCAATCACTTCTGCCGCAACATGACCTTCATGCACGCCTTTGTGCGCCAACATCGGCTGTCCGACCACGTCACCAATCGCAAAAATATGATCCACGTTGGTACGCATTTGCTTGTCGGTGCGGATAAAACCACGTTCATCCACTTCCACTCCGGCAACACCGGCATCGATCAACTTACCGTTAGGGGTACGCCCGATTGCCACCAACACCGCATCATAACGGCGGGTTTCATTGGCTGCTTTGCCCTCCATCGACACATAAATGCCGTCGGCTTTGGCTTCCACTGCGGTCACTTTGGTTTCCAGCAACAGATTGAATTTTTTCTCAATGCGTTTGGTATAAATTTTGACGATGTCTTTATCTGCCGCCGGGATCACTTGGTCAAACATTTCAACTACATCAATTTTTGAACCCAGTGCGTGATATACCGTACCCATTTCCAAACCGATGATACCACCGCCCATGATCAATAGATTTTCCGGTACTGAGGTTAATTTCAGCGCATCGGTTGAGTCCCAAATGCGTGGATCTTCATGTGGGATAAACGGTAACTGGATCGGGCGTGAACCCGCCGCAATAATCGCATTGTCGAATTTAATCGTGACATCACCGTCTTCTCCGGCCACGATCAAGGAGTTGGCGCCGGAAAATTTGCCGTAGCCATTCACCACTTGTACCTTACGCATCTTCGCCATACCGGCCAGCCCGCCGGTCAGTTGGTTGATTACTTTCTCTTTCCAACCACGAATTTTATCCACATCGGTGCTTGGCTCACCAAACACGATGCCATGTTGTGCCAACGCTTTGGCTTCTTCAATCACTTTTGCTACATGCAGCAAAGCTTTGGACGGAATACAGCCTACATTCAGACAAACGCCGCCCAAGGTTGAAAAACGCTCGACGATCACGGTGTCTAATCCCAAATCGGCGCAACGAAACGCTGCGGAGTAACCCGCCGGGCCGGCACCCAAAACCACCACCTGTGTTTTAATCTCTTTACTCATAATAACCTCTTAAATTTGGCTTTATACGAAACCGCACTTTCAATTTCTGTTCCGAACCTCTCCGCATTGACGGAGAGGCGTTAAGTCATTACATGACCAAGCGGCGTAGATCCGACAGTACCCCATTGATGAAGGTCACAAATCTGGCGCCGTCCGCTCCGTCAATCACACGGTGATCATAAGAAAGCGACAGTGGCAGCATCAAGCGCGGGCTAAACTCTTTGCCGTTCCAGACCGGCGTCATTTCCGATTTAGACACGCCCAGAATAGCGACCTCAGGCGCATTCACGATCGGCGTAAAGTGCGTACCACCAATGCCGCCAAGGCTAGAAATGGTGAAACAGCCACCTTGCATATCCGATGCCGTCAGCTTGCCTGCACGGGCTTTTTTCGAGATTTCAGCCAATTCACGCGACAGTTCAATAATGCCTTTTTTGTTGACATCACGGAACACTGGCACTACTAAACCGTTCGGTGTATCCACCGCCACACCGACATTGATGTATTTTTTCAAGGTCAGACGTTGTGCATCTTCTGAAATTGAGCTGTTGAAACGTGGATACGCTTCCAACGCTTTGGCAACCGCTTTCATAATAAACACCAACGGCGTGATTTTCACATCCAGTTTCTGTTTCTCTGCCAGCACGTTTTGTTCTTTACGGAACGCTTCCAAATCGGTGATGTCGGCTTTGTCCCATTGAGTGACATGCGGAATCATCACCCAGTTACGATGCAGGTTAGCGCCGGAAATCTTCTGGATACGACCCAGTTCCACTTCTTCCACTTCGCCAAATTTGCTGAAATCCACTTTTGGCCAAGGCAACAAGCCCAAACCGGCTCCAGACGGTGCAGCACCTGCTGTCGCCGCAACTGCACCGGATTCGACCAGTTTGATGGCATTTTTGACATAGGCTTGCACGTCTTCTTTCAGAATACGACCTTTACGCCCGGTACCTTTAACCTTATCCAGATTAACACCGAACTCACGCGCCAAACGGCGCACCACCGGGGTTGCATGGGCAAAAACCGCACTTGCCGTGACATCTTGTTGTGAGCCAACTGATTGTGCAGCTGCTGCGCTAGTCGATGGTGCTGATTCCGCTTTAGCTGCTGTGGCTGCTTGTGGTGCTGCCGCTTGAGCCGGTGCCGCACCTGCGACTTCAAAGCGCATAATCAAACTGCCGGTAGAGACTTTGTCCCCGACTTTGATCAAGATCTCTTTCAGCACGCCCGCAAACGGCGCAGGCACTTCCATCGAGGCTTTGTCACCTTCGACGGTGATTAACGATTGCTCTTCGCTAATGCTGTCGCCAACATTGACCATAATTTCAGTGACATTGACTTCATCGCCACCGATATCTGGCACATTAACATCCACCACCGATGGCGCCGCACTGGCAGTCGGTGCGGCGGCTTCAGTCTGTGTTGGTGCAGCAGTAGAAGCGGCGGCTGCCGTTTCAAAGCGCATAATCAGTGAACCGGTAGAGACTTTGTCCCCGGCAACCACTAAAATTTCTTTTACTACACCGGCAAACGGTGCTGGCACTTCCATCGAGGCTTTGTCACCTTCAACAGTCAACAGTGATTGCTCTTCGCTAACGCTGTCACCAACCTTCACCATGATTTCGGTGACGTTGACTTCATCGCCACCGATATCCGGCACGCTGACATCAACAACCGCACTTTGCCCCGCAGGAGCGGCGCTTGGTACAGCTTCAGGTCTAGCTTCAACTTTAGCTTCCGTGGTTGCGACCGCACTTTCAAACACCATCATCGCTGAACCAGTCGATACTTTATCGCCCACTTTAACTAAAATTTCTTTGACGACACCACTTTCCGGCGAAGGCACTTCCATGGAGGCCTTATCGCCTTCCACATTGATCAAGCTCTGCTCAACTTCAACGCTATCGCCTACTTTTACCATAATTTCGGTAACTGTCACTTCATCGCTGCCGATATCCGGCACTTGAATTTGTTTAGACATGCTATTTCCTTTTTCTAATGACAATTAAGCATACAATGGATTGATTTTATCTGCGTCAATGCCGTATTTCTTAATGGCATCGGCTACCGCTTGGTTATCAACCACACCTTGTTTTGCTAATTCGGTCAATGCCGCCACAACAATATATTGTGCATTCACTTCGAAATGTTCACGCAAGTTTTCACGACTGTCGGAGCGACCGAAACCGTCAGTACCCAATACACGGTAGCTTTGCGCCGGAATAAACGGACGCACTTGCTCTGCAAACAGTTTCATGTAATCAGTTGCTGCGATTGCCGGTGCATCGTTCATCACCTGTGCGATATAAGGCACACGAGCGGTTTGTGTCGGGTGCAACAAATTCCAACGATCGGCATCTGCGCCTTCACGCGCAACTTCGGTGAATGAGGTCACGCTGTAAACATCGGAAGTTACCCCGTATTCGTCTGCCAACAGTTTCGCCGCTTCACGAACATAACGTAAAATTGCGCCGGATCCCAACAACTGCACTTTGCCTTTGCCTTGACCGGTGACGGTTTCAAACTTATACAAGCCCTTACGAATGCCTTCTTCTGCCCCTTTCGGCATTGCCGGTTGATCGTAAGTTTCGTTTAAGGTGGTGATGTAGTAATAAATATTTTCTTGCTCAGGACCATACATACGACGTACGCCATCTTGCATAATCACGGCAACTTCATAGGCAAATGCCGGATCGTAAGAAATACAGTTCGGAATGGTCAGCGACTGAATGTGGCTGTGGCCGTCTTCATGCTGCAAACCTTCACCGTTCAAGGTGGTACGACCGGAAGTTCCGCCGATCATAAAACCGCGCGCTTGTTGATCGCCTGCTGCCCACATCAGATCGCCAACCCGTTGAAAACCAAACATTGAGTAGTAAACAAAGAACGGAATCATCGGCACATTGTTGGTGCTGTAAGACGTTGCTGCCGCCAACCAAGAAGAGGTAGCGCCCAATTCATTGATCCCTTCCTGCAAGACTTGACCATCAATTGCTTCACGGTAGTAAGCCACTTGCTCTCTGTCTTGCGGGGTATAGTTTTGACCGTGTGGATTGTAGATTCCGATTTGACGGAACAACCCTTCCATCCCGAAAGTGCGGGCTTCGTCGGCTAAAATCGGCACAATGTGTTTACCGACTGATTTGTTTTTCAACAATACATTTAAGGAACGGACAAACGCCATCGTGGTAGAAATCGGACGGGATTGCGCTTCAAACAGTTGCGCAAACTCTTCCAGCTCCGGCACTTCCAGCTCGGTAGTGAAACGTGGTGAGCGTGTCGGTACATAGCCTTGCAGCGCTTTACGGTGCTCGTGCAGATATTTATACTCTTCGGAATCTTTTTCGAAGGTAATATACGGCAGTTTTTCTACTTCTTCGTCGCTGAGATCAATCGAGAATTGGTCACGCACATGACGCACGCCGGACATATCCATTTTCTTGACTTGGTGGGCAATATTTTTGCCTTCTGCCGCATCGCCCATGCCGTAGCCCTTGATGGTTTTAACCAACAGCACCACTGGTTTGCCTTGCACCTGTTTGGCTTTGTTAAATGCCGCAAAGACTTTGATCGGGTCATGACCACCACGATTCAACGCCCAGATTTCATCATCGGTCATATCCGCAACCAAAGCTTCGGTTTCAGGGTAACGTCCAAAGAAGTGTTTACGCACGTAAGCCCCGTCTTTAGATTTAAAGGTTTGATAATCGCCGTCGACCACTTCCATCATCAATTGCAACAATTTGCCGGTGGTGTCACGTTGCAATAAGCGATCCCAACGGCGACCCCAAATCACTTTGATCACTTCCCAGCCAGCGCCGATAAACAGACTTTCCAACTCTTGGATAATTTTGCCGTTGCCGGTCACCGGACCGTCAAGCCGCTGTAAGTTACAGTTGATCACAAATACCAGATTATCCAGCTTTTCACGCGCTGCAAATGAAAGCGCACCACGCGATTCCACTTCATCCATTTCGCCGTCACCCAAGAAAGCATAAACCGTTTGATCTGCAGTATCTTTCAAGCCACGATTGTGTAGATATTTCAGGAAGCGCGCTTGATAAATCGAGTTGATCGGGCCCAATCCCATTGAAACCGTCGGGAACTGCCAGAATTCAGGCATCAATTTCGGGTGCGGATAAGAGGAGATGCCTTTGCCATGCACCTCTTGGCGGAAATTATCCAACTGCTCTGCCGTTAAGCGACCTTCAAGGAAGGCACGGGAGTAAATTCCCGGCGAAATATGCCCTTGGAAAAACACCAAATCGCCGCCGTTTTTCTCGGTCGCCGCTTTGAAAAAGTGGTTGAAGCACACTTCATAAATGGTAGCGGAAGATTGGAACGACGCCATATGGCCGCCCAATTCCAAATCTTTTTTGGAGGCACGCAACACCATCATCATCGCATTCCAGCGAATAGCGCCACGGATTCTACGTTCTAAATCCAAATTGCCAGGGTAATTCGGTTCTTCGCTGGTTGGAATGGTATTAACGTAGTCGGTGCTGATACCGGTTGGCAAAGCAACACTGTTTGCTCTGGCACGCTGCATTAATTGTTCGATAATAAATTGAGCACGCTCTGCGCCCTCTTCACGGATAACGGAGTCAATCGCCAACAACCAATCGTTGGTTTCCACTGTATCCACGTCATTTTTAACCATATCGGACATGGTAATTCCCTTTTGTTGATTAAAAAACACTTGAAATCGGCGCTAAATCACCGAATTCCCCAGAATTTATAATAAGTAATTAAAAAGAAAAGCATTTTAAAACACCATTCGCATTTTTAACAATTTGTAATAAAAATGCTAAAATTATCCTGTCTAATATAGCCTAAAATGCACCAAATATTAATCCTTAAGTGCAAAATATCTGCTAATCACTCAACTTTTTTTATAAAAATGTTAATTTTTTCATATATGGCTACTCACAGCTGTTGATGTTTGTTTATATTTTGAGACCTATTTTTCCCCAAAAACCGCACTTTGTGATCAAAAAACGCTGCAAAGATCAACAGTTCCTAGCCTTTTTACCTCAAATTCTATACAATCGCCCCGATTTTATTCCTGTTATTTATTATTGAAATGTTGAGAAATGATATGAGCACCACACCCAATATCGGCTTTTTAAGTTTAGGCTGCCCCAAAAATCTGGTCGATTCCGAACGAATCCTCACCGAACTGCGCGCCGACGGTTACAACATTGTGCCGAGTTATGACAACGCCGATCTGGTGATCGTCAACACTTGCGGTTTCATCGACAGCGCGGTGCAAGAATCACTGGAGGCGATTGGCGAGGCGCTGGCAGAAAACGGTAAGGTGATCGTCACCGGCTGCTTAGGCGCCAAAGAAGATCAGATCCGCCAAGTGCACCCGAAAGTGTTGGAAGTGAGCGGCCCACACAGTTATGAAACCGTGTTGAAACAGGTGCATCAATATGTGCCCAAACCCGAATACAACCCATATATCAACTTGGTGCCGAAACAAGGGATAAAACTGACCCCAAAACACTATGCCTACCTCAAAATTTCCGAAGGCTGCGACCACCGCTGCACCTTCTGTATCATTCCGTCGATGCGTGGCGATTTAGACAGCCGCCCGATCGGCAATGTGCTGGACGAAGCCAAACGATTGGCTGATGCCGGAGTGAAAGAGTTGTTGGTGGTGTCGCAAGATACTTCTGCTTACACCCTTGATAAAACCAAAGCTGACAAAAGCAAAACCGCATTTTGGAATGGCATGCCAATTCGCAACGACTTACTGTCACTCTGTGAACAGTTAGCAAAATTGAATATTTGGGTGCGACTGCATTATGTGTATCCTTATCCGCATGTGGATAAACTAATTCCATTAATGGCAGAAGGCAAAATTTTGCCGTATTTGGATATTCCGCTACAACACGCCAGCCCGAAAATTTTGAAAGCAATGAAGCGTCCCGGTGCGATTGAGCGCACGTTGGAACGGATTAAACAATGGCGACAAATCTGCCCGGAATTAACCCTGCGATCGACCTTTATCGTCGGCTTTCCGGGCGAAACAGAACAGGATTTTCAACTGTTATTGGATTTCCTACAAGAGGCACAGCTGGATCGCGTCGGCTGTTTCAAATTCAGCCCGGTGGACGGTGCCGTTGCAACCGAAATGGACGACCAAGTGCCGGAAGAGATTAAAGAACAGCGCTTCCATCGTTTTATGCAGTTGCAGCAACAGATCTCCGCGCAACGGCTACAACAAAAAATCGGCAAAACATTGGCAGTCATTATTGATGAAATTGATGATGACGGCATCATCGGACGCTCAATGGCAGATGCGCCAGAGATCGACGGCGTAGTCTATTTAGACAATCCAAGCCAAAGTGCGGTCAAGGTCGGTGATATTGTGCAAGCGGTGATCCATAATGCGGATGAATATGATTTATGGGGTGAGATTGTCTAATCCGACCGCACTTTAAGCGCAATAACGTCAAAAACAAAACCGCAGTGGGAAACAGGCTGCGGTTTTTTTGTTCATTACCCTCAATTTATCCCCTATTTCAATAATCCCACTATCAGGACAAAAATAACAATCCGCACGTGAAACGTGCGGTTTTTCGGCTACCCTATAAGGGCCTAGTACTTCACATGCCCCTCAAGGGGCATGTGAAAAGACTGACAACTGTACAATAACTCTGTGGCTTACCCCTTAAAGGGGTCCACATATTCTTTCTTCGATAAATTATCTTGAATCATGTCTTCTTTTTCCTGATTCCTGATATATTCCTCTACAACTTTTGTATTTAAACCCACTGTACTTACATAATAACCTTTCGCCCAAAAATTTCGGTTTCCATACTTATATTTTAGGTTTGCATGTCTTTCAAAAATCATGAGCGACGATTTCCCTTTTAAATATCCCATGAAACTTGATACTGCCAGCTTTGGCGGAATTTTTAAGAGCATATGAATATGATCTTTCATTGCGTGGGCTTCTATTATTTCGACATTTTTGTAATGGCATAACTGCCGTAATATGCTGCCTATATCCATTCGTAATTTCCCATAAATCGCTTTTCGTCTGAATTTTGGGATAAAGACTATGTGATACTTACAGTTCTATCTTGTGTGTGATAGACTCGAATCGTCATTGGACTTACTTGCCATTGGCATATCCTCCTATATCTTGAATTTTGGTTGTCAGCCTTGTTCATTATATCGGAGGATTTTTTCTTTTCATCGCTTAAGCTCTTTGATTCCATACGCATAGCGTATGGTTTTTATAGGCAGCCTTCGTCTGCCTATA
>NZ_VDHB01000096.1:0-16325 GCF_006227735.1 Testudinibacter sp. 'clade 2' | reverse complement strand
AATTGACCATTCGTGTTTCTGGTTATGCAGTGCGTTTCAACTCGCTGACACAAGAACAACAATGCGACGTTATCGCGCGTACTTTCACTGAAAGTTTGTAATCCATTCGCTGAACTGACTGGTTATACATCAAACCGCCATTGGCAAAATAGCCAATGGCGGTTTTTTTGCTTCAATTTTAGGATCTGTTGATCTTTATTTAAATCCAAATATCCAAAATGAATGAATTTAATTCATCAATCTATACACCGTTTATACTGTTCCAAATGACGATTATTTCTTATACTACACATAGGGCGTAATATTTCATTCATTCATTTAAGGAAAAAATATGACTTTTACTGTACGCGGCTTTGCCGCACTGGATACTCAAAGCGATTTAGTTCCTTTCAGTTTTGAACGTCGTGAGCCGCTGGCACAAGACGTTGAAATTGAAATTTTATATTGTGGCGTTTGCCATTCCGATTTGCATACCGCAAAAAACGATTGGGGCGGCACAGTTTACCCAGCAGTGCCCGGACATGAGATCGTCGGGCGGGTAACTCGTGTCGGCAAAAACGTCAGCAAATTCCAAGTCGGTGACTTGGCTGCGGTCGGTTGTCTGGTTGATTCTTGCCGCAACTGCTCCAGTTGCCAGCAAGATCTGGAACAATATTGCTTAAACGGCTTTACCGGCACCTATAATGATCCCGACAAGCATCTGGCAAACCAACGTACTTACGGCGGATATTCAGAAAAAGTGGTGGTTGACGAACATTTTGTACTGAAAGTGCCGAGCCATTTGGATCTAGCCGCCACCGCACCGTTGCTGTGTGCAGGCATCACCACTTGGTCGCCGTTGCGTCACTGGAATGTCGGCTCCGGCAGCAAAGTCGCAGTGGTCGGCTTGGGCGGATTGGGTCACATGGCAATTAAGTTGGCAAAAGGTTTGGGGGCGGAAGTCACGCTGTTTTCCCGCTCGCCAAATAAAAGCCAAGATGCACTGGATTTGGGCGCCGATCATGTGGTGATCTCCACTGACAAACAACAAATGCAGGCGGTAAAAGGTGAATTTGATTTGATTATCGACACCGTGCCTTATGTGCATGATATTAATCCGTATGTTGCTACTTTAAACATCAGTGGCACACTGGTTCTGGTTGGCTATCTAGGTCCACTGGATCCGTTCTTGAACACCGTACCGATGATTTTGGGCAGAAAATCGGTTGCCGGCTCCGTGATCGGCGGCATTGCCGAAACCCAAGAGATGCTAGATTTCTGTGGAAAACATAATATTGTTTCCGATATTGAGCTGATCAAAATGCAAGACATCAACACTGCCTATCAACGCATGCTGAAAAGCGATGTCAAATACCGGTTTGTGATTGATATGGCATCATTAAAAAATGGATAATTCCGTTAAAATTTGAGTTATACCTTGTATAAAAAATCAAATCGTTGATAATAAATTCTAGGGTCTGTTGATCTTTGTCAATAATCTGGGGCGGATATACAATCCGCCTCTACTTTGCCTTATCAGCTATTTTGTCGATAAACCGGCTGCTTTTTTAAGCAGTCTTTTTGATCCGTGCCTTATTTTGTGGAGTATGATTTTTATGGCGAATCCCGCGTTACCTGACATCGGCAGCCCGATGTTTTATGGGATATTTTCGGTTGTGGTAGTCCTTATGTTGGCGATTGATCTGTTGAGCTTGAAAAAAAGCGGAGTACACAAGGTCAGCGTCAAAGAAGCGATGTGGTGGAGCGTGGTTTGGGTGACGGTCTCCTGCTTATTTGCTCTGTGGCTGTATTTCGAACTGGCTGGCAACCCGGTTTACGGCAAGAAATTCGCTGCAGAAAAAGTGATGGAGTTTCTGACCGGATACGTATTGGAAAAATCCTTATCGGTGGATAATCTATTTGTCTTCTTAATGATTTTCAGCTATTTCAAAGTGCCTCCGCAATATCAGCACAAAGTGTTGTTATACGGCGTGCTCGGCGCCATCATCATGCGTACAGTGATGATTGGCATAGGTGCCATTCTGATTCGTGAATATGAATGGATTTTATATATTTTCGGCGCTTTCTTAATCTACAGCGGATTTAAAATCTTCACTGCAAAAGATGAAGGAGACGGTGAAGATCTGGCGAAAAATGCCTTACTCAACTGGTTACGCCGCCGCCTGCCGCTAAGCCAACATTTCAACGGCGAGAAATTCTTTACTGTTGAGAACGGTAAACGCCTGTTCACGCCACTGGTGTTGGTGTTGATTATGGTGGAATTAAGCGACGTCGTGTTTGCCGTAGACAGCATTCCGGCGGTATTTGCCGTCACCACCGATCCGTTTATCGTGCTGACCTCGAATATTTTCGCCATTCTTGGCTTGCGCGCGATGTACTTCGTATTGGCAGACATTGCCGATCGTTTTGTTTATCTCAAATACGGTTTAGCTGTGATTTTGATCTTTATCGGAACAAAAATGCTGCTGGTGATGGCTGGGATCCATATGCCAATCGCACTGTCGATGGCAATGGTATTCATGATTTTAATTGTATCGATTTTAGCTTCGCTCAGAAAAAAAGTACTTTAAACCCCTTGTATAACAAAAAACCCACTAACCTATAAAATTAGTGGGTTCATCATAGGGTCTGATTACAGTGAATCTGCGTTTTTCTTCAAGTAGCTGGCAACACCTTCAGGGTTGTCTTTCATACCTTCTTTGCCTTTTTCCCACTGTGCAGGGCAAACCTCACCGTGTTCTTCGTGGAATTGCAGTGCATCGACCATACGCAGCATTTCATCAATATTACGCCCCAGTGGCAAATCATTCACCACTTGATGGCGAACCACACCGTGTTTGTCAATCAAGAAAGAGGCACGCAGTGCAACACCGGCTTCAGGGTGTTCGATGCCGTAAGCTTTGGAAATATCGTGTTTCACATCAGCTACCATCGCGTATTGCACTTCACCGATTCCGCCTTTTTCAGTCGAAGTCTTACGCCACGCATTGTGGGTGAATTGTGAATCGATCGATACACCGACGACTTCCACGCCACGCGCTTGAAACTCTTTGTAACGGTGATCAAATGCGATCAACTCTGACGGACAAACGAAAGTAAAATCCAAAGGCCAGAAAAACACCACTGCCGGTTTGCCGGAAATGTGGCGTTTGAAGTTAAAATTATCGACGATTTCACCGTTACCTAAAACAGCAGAAGCAGTAAAATCAGGGGCTTGACGAGTAACTAAAACCATAATTTCTCCTTAATGTATTGAATCAAATATTAATTTATATTCCATTTAGCCTAGTTTTTTAAAAAAGTAATACTTTTAAGCTAATCCATTAGACTTTTTATAGTATAAACAAATAAAAGTCAAAAGTCGTGATCTATATCACACTATTTTTGTCATTGGTTAAAGCTATCTGATACAAAACTTGCTTAAACGGTTGCTTCACCCTGTCATAACGATTATCTTATTTATCACCAAATGCGAATAACCGCACTTTTGATCCAATATACAAGGATTTTTATGGCTGACTCCGATACACATTTTAAAACTGCAACACGATTGGTACACAGTGGCCGTCAAACCCGCTATACCCAACATGGCGTTAATCCGGTGATCCAGCGTGCATCTTCCCTCATTTTTGACACCCTGAACGATAAAAAACAGGCGACGATCCAACGCGCTAACGGCAGCCTGTTTTATGGACGGCGCGGCACCTTGACCCATTTTGCCCTGCAAGACGCAATGTGCGATTTAGAGGGCGGTGTCGGTTGCTATCTCTTCCCTTGTGGTGCGGCAGCAGTGACCAACACCATTTTAGCGTTTGTAAAAAGCGGCGATCATCTGCTGATGAGCGGAGCAGTTTATGAACCGACACAGGATTTTTGCAATCATGTGCTGAGCCGTTTCAATGTCGAAACCAGCTACTATGATCCGCTGATCGGTGCTGAAATCGCCGCATTGGTACGCCCAAATACTCGAGTACTGTTTTTGGAATCACCAAGTTCGCTGACCATGGAGGTACCGGATATTCCAAGCATTGTGCGTGCTGTACGGGCTATCAATCCTGAAATCGTGATTATGATTGATAACACTTGGAGTGGCGGCTTGCTATTTAAAGCGTTGCAACAAGATATTGATATTTCAATCCAAGCCGGCACCAAATATCTGGTCGGACATTCCGATGCGATGATCGGCACAGCGGTTGCCAATGCCCGTTGTTGGGATCAATTGCGCGAAAATGCTTATCTGATGGGGCAAATGGTTGATGCCGACACCGCTTATGTCACGGCTCGCGGACTACGCACATTGGGAATCCGTCTAAAACAACACCATGAAAGCAGCCTGAAAATTGCCGAATGGCTGGCACAACGGCAAGAAGTACGGACAGTTTTTCACCCGGCACTGCCGAGCTGCCCCGGTCATGCGTTTTTTAAACGGGATTTCAGTGGCAGCAGCGGCTTGTTTTCGTTTGAATTAAAACAAAAATTAAATCAACAGCAATTGGACGCTTTTTTTAACCATTTTCAATTGTTTACCATGGCATATTCATGGGGCGGCTTCGAATCGCTGATTCTGCATAACCAACCGGAAGAGATTGCTAAAATTCGTCCCAACATCAGCCGTAAACTGCAAGGAACCTTGATTCGGGTACATATCGGCTTGGAAGATTGTGACGATTTGATAGCTGATTTACAAGCCGGCTTTGAACGAATGAATACATTGACATAGTACATTTGACCGCACTTTCCGCTACCCAGTGCGGTCAAACAAGGTATTTTAGCGCATTTCCGCTTTTGTTTTATCACTGCTGAACACGCTGGCGCTCAACGTTGATTTCAGGGTTGATAACAACTCTTGATGAATGCTGCTCAAACGGGGTTTTTCATCGGCTTGAAATGCCAGTGGGCGACAAAACTCCATGGTTTTAATCCCCAAACGAGCCGTCAACAAGCCGACACCCAGCCCTTGTGCCGCACGGGCGGAGAGTTTTGCCATCAGGTCTTTTGACAACCAATCCATACCAATGTCATGCACCAGTTCAGTAGCACCGGCAAATGCCATATTCAGCAACACCATGCGCAATAGTCGGATACGACTGAAATAGCCTAGCTCAATACCATACAGCGCGGCAATTTTATTGATTAACGCCAAATTACGCCACGCCACAAAAAACAGATCGACCACCGCCAACGGACTGATACCGACCACAATCGCCGCTTCTGCCGCAGCTTTGCTCACCAAACTGCGTGCTTGGCGATCCCGATCACTCAGCACATTTTGGCTGAACAGATAGCCCACCTCTTCGGCTGTGTGTACCTCACTGAGCTGTTTTTGCCATTGTTGCAAACGCAGATCATCTTTAGCCAGCTGCATATTCTCGGCAATCTGCAAACAGAGCCGTTGCGCCTGCTCTCCGCTTTGCTGCGCTGAGCCAACCGCACTTTGTTGATACAGCGGTTGATACAGCGCTCTACTCTGCTGCTGCAAACGTAGTAAGCGTTTTAATTTAAACAAACGTCTGAATTCATTCCCCAGCGCAACCACGCCTAAGATCACGACTGAAAACGTGACGATGGCAAATGCGAAATGAATCCATTGATTCTGCTGCCAACTGTCCAGCAGCCACTGCACCGATTGCGCCACCACTGCGATTAAAAACAGCCCGGCGGTCACCATCAGGGCGGTTTTCCACCAACGAGGCTGTGGCGCTATGTTGCGTTGAATTTGTTGCTCAAAGCTGGTTTCATTATCCAATCCGCTCAGATTGTTCTCGCTCTCGACGTCGTCAAAAATCTCATCGGTGGCAAACTCTTTCTTCTGCTGCAAATTCGGCTGTTCAGACTGCATTTGTCCGTCTTCTATTAACGATTCAAAATATTTTTTAGTCATATCAACAACCCCTAATTAATCCAGTTTATCCGCCAACAAAAATTGCAACACTGTATCCATTCTCAAGTGCGGTATCCGTTCTGCTTCCAGTGGCAACGGCTCGAATTGGTCAAATTCAAAGCGATTTTGCTGCCAAAAATCGACATTTGGCAAACGTGACGGCACACTGCCCGGAAATAGCGTCACCATCTGTTTATCTTTGCTACGAACCCCTTGCAACGCTTTCACCATCTGCCCGTTATCTTTCACTACCACCGGCTTAGTCGCCCGGATCGAAGCAATAGCGGCATAATCATTTTTTACACCGGCAAAATTAACGTGTTGCCCACCCTCTTGCACCAATTGCCGCATCAAACTGATTAAGTTCGGCAGTTGATCGACAGTGACATGATCGGCTTTACTGGCAACAAACAACAGCTTGTCAATCTGCGGCGCAAACAAGCGATGCAGCAAAGTGCGGTTGCCGTAGTGAAAATTACTGAACAGTTGCCGCAAGCTCTCTTTGGTTTCATTAAAAGCCTGCTGGCTATAATTCAGCGGTGTCAGGCAATCCGCCAAAATAATTTGGCGATCGAATTTGCTGAAGTATTTTTGATAAAAGCGTTTGACGATTTTTTCGCGATAATATTCGTAGCGTTTTTGCAGCAGTGCAAAATAGCTATCATGACCACTCTTTTTTTCCAACTCTTGCCATTGCTGCGGCGACAATTGGGTCAACGGGAAGAATTGCAGTGCCGGCGCACCTTGATATTCTCCCGGCAACACAAAATGTCCCGGTTGAATGAATTGCAGCCCCTGCGCTTTGCATTCGAACAGATAATCGGTATAACTTTTCGCCAACCGTGCCAAAACTTCTTCATCGGCTTTGGCGCTTAAATCCAGCGCTGCCACTTGCTTCAACCAGTCTTGCGCCAACTGTTGTCGCACACCGAAATCCAGTTTTTGCAAACTTTGTGACCACTGTTTAAACGAGGTTTCCAATAACGGTAAATCGAGCAGCCATTCGCCCGGATAATCAAAAATATCCAGATACAACGTGCCTTCTTGCTTGAGATGACGCAACAAACCATCACTGCGACGGAAACGAATCGCCAAACGGATTTCGCCCACGCCACGCGTCGAAGTCGGCCAAACGGGCGGCTGTTGTTTCAGGCACGCCAAATTGGTTTCGTAATCAAAGCGCGGAATACTCCAGTTTTCTTGATCAACCCGCTTGACCGCCATAATTTGTTTGTTGCGGGCAGCAGCAAACAACGGCAGGTGGCTGTTGTCATACTGGTCAAGGGTCAAAAGTTGGTTGACCAGACTGGTGATAAACGCCGTTTTTCCGCTCTGGCTCAAGCCGGTGACGGCAAGGCGCAAAGTGCGGTCAAAACCACGGTTCACCCAGTCGCTCAGTTCGCGTTTTACCGAATGTTGGATTGAAGCAAACATTAAATTAAACCTGTATTATCGTCATGGTTACGGCGTTGGGCGTTTAAAATCGCTCGAACGGGTGTAATTTTCCAGCTGTCCGATGCGGCGTGTCAGCATGGTGAACTCCATCTCTAAATCCACCAATTTTTGATTGGCACTCGCCCCTGCCTGCCAAGTTTTCTCTTTTAATGGCGTTTGATCGAACAGCGATTGGTACGGATCTTGCTGATAATAACTGTCGGGTACTTTGTCCAACACCAGCGCTGCGGCGACATAAGCAATCAACATCACAAAATAGCCGCCAAACAAAAACAGCAACACGGCAATCAGCCGCACCACCCACGTTTCCAAACCGCTGGCTTTCGCCAAACCGACACACACGCCGGAGATGATACCTTGTTGTGGATAACGATAAATCATGATTATCTCCTCAGCAGGTTACTGCGACTTGCGCCAGTCTGGCTGCCGATAGTCCAGCAACGCTTCCAGTTGTTCAACCCGTTGACGCAATGCTTTCGCCTGTTCATTCAACTGTTGGATCTTAGCTTTATCTTCCATAGTCAACCCCGCACCGATTTGCTGCTTGCTTTTGTAGTGCATATACAGCCAAAACGGCAACACCAACAGGCAGAAAATAAACGCAGAAATTGATAACATCACAATTGTCCAAAACATAAACATTCTCCTTTGACAACCCGTTACAATATTAAATTATGCCTGACAATCAAATCGGCATAAAGAAAATAGCATTCTCCGACAAGATAAATTACAATTTAACTCTATTTTATTAAGCCAGTATTAAGCCATGTGTTTATATAAAAAAGTGCGGTTCTGTTTTTTCAGTTTATTCCTAAACTTAGCAGCTTTCAGTTTGCTCAGTCACAGCGTGTCGGCCGCGCCGCGTATTCCCGATGAACTACTGAATAATGGCTTGATCTACTGCACTCACTCTACAGGCTTCTCGTTTAATCCGCAAACAGTGGATGTCGGCACCAGTATGAATGTGGTGACAGAACAGATTTATAACAAGCTTTTTGATATAAAAAATGATAAAAGCAAAAAGATTATTCCAGCCTTGGCAACCGGCTACCGTTTTTCCGATAACCAAAAAACCCTATTAATCAATTTACGCAAAGGGGTAAAATTTCATCAAACAACCTGGTTTACCCCTAGTCGTGACCTGAATGCCGATGATGTGGTGTTTTCCCTGAACCGAGTGTTGGGGCGGTTGTATTCCTATCCGACGCCGGAACAAGAACATAACCGTCAACAAAATAACCCGCAATATCAGATCTATTACGATCTGGCGCGCCAAAACCGTTATCCGTATTTTGACAGCATTGATTTCAACGGCAAAATTGCCAGCGTCAGTGCAGTTTCGCCCTATCAGGTGAAAATTGAATTGAACGCACCGGACTCTTCGATTCTGGATCATCTTGCCAGCCAATATGCCGTGATTCTGTCACAAGAATATGCCTTGCAACTGAGCGCCGATGACAATATCGCTCAACTGGATACCCTGCCAGTCGGCACCGGGGCTTATCAAGTCAGCGACTATTTTCGTAACCAATATGTCAGATTGCAGCGCAACGATAATTATTGGGGCAAAAAGAGCGGTATTAAAACCGTCGTGGTTGATCTATCCAGCAGTCGATCCGGTCGGTTAGAAAAAATGTTGAACCAAGAATGCGATATCATGGCATTTCCCGAAGCCAGTCAGGTAGAAAACCTACTCTCGGACAAACAGCGCTTTGAGTCGATCTCGGTGGACGGCATGAACCTGGCTTTTTTAGCATTTAATATGAATCAGCCGTTGGCTCAAAATACCACCTTGCGCATTGCACTGGCGCAAGCGATTAACCGTGAACGCCTTGTCAAACAAATCTATTTTGACACCGCTGAAGTCGCCAATACCATCATTCCAAAAAGTTCGTGGGCATCACAATTCAATATGCGCGCTTTCGCCTACGATTATCAGCCGGAAATTGCTAAACAGTTTTTACAAGATAAAAAATTGACCCTGAACTTTTGGGTGCTGACCGACAATCAGGTGTACAACCCTAATCCGGTGAAAATGGCAGAGATGATCCGCTTTGATTTGGCGCAAGCCGGGGTTCAGGTCAAGATGAAATATTTACAACGCAACGAATTAGAGCATTTGCTACTGTCGGGGCAAGACGACTACCACATCATTCTCGGCGGCTGGCTAGCGGGCAGTCTTGACCCGGACGGTTTTTTACGTCCGATTTTGAGCTGTAATACCAACAATGCGCATACCAATATTGCCAATTGGTGCAGTCAAGCATTCGATCAGGTGTTGGATCGTGCGCTGAAAACACCGATGCAAATTTCACGCGCTTTAGATTATGATATTGCACAGCAATATGCGCTCAATCAAGTGCCGTTGCTGCCGATTGCCAATGTCAAACGCTTGATGATTTATCATAATCGGGTACAAAATATGAATATGTCACCGCTCGGCACACTGCGTTTTGCCGAACTGGAACTGCGGCAGGAGAAATAAACGATGCTATTACATTTTCTTCGCCGTGCCTTGCTGACCTTGATCACGCTGTTTATTCTGTCGCTGATCAGCTATCACATTTTGATGCGTGACCCGCTGAATGCGATTCTTGCCAAACCGCACTTTTACTCCGGCTATCTCAACTATATGCAGCACCTGTTCTCCGGCGATCTTGGCATCAGCTATTTGGACGGGCAGCCTTTATTGGATCAAATTTTGGCAGTTTTCCCTGCAACGATCGAATTGTGTATCTTTGCATTGTTTCTGGCGATGTTGCTCGGACTGCCGCTCGGCTTTTGGGGAGCATTCAATGCTAAGAACTGGCTGGGCAAAAGTATCCGTTTCGGTTCGGCGTTCGGGATCTCGTTGCCGATATTTTGGATTGCGCCTATCGTGTTATATTTTGCTGCCAGCTATCAATGGGAAATTTCCGCCATCGGGCAGTACTATCCGCTGTATCAAATCAAGACCATCACCGGCTTTGCCAGTATTGATGTCTGGTTTGGTGAACACCCTTACCAACTGAAAATTATCCAAAACGTGTTTCAGCACTTGGCATTACCGGTGTTGGTGTTGACGATTGCACCGCTGATGGAAATTATTCAATTGACCCAAAACCGTGCCGAAAAAGTGCTCAGCGAAAACTATGTCAAAGTGGCAGAAACCCGTGGTTGGTCAAAAGTGAAAATTGCACGTATTATCTTGCTCAGAAATACCTTGCCACCGCTGATGCCGCAACTAACTCGCACTTTTACCATGCTGTTGGCAATGTGTATGCTGATCGAAAATATTTTTAGCTGGCCGGGCATCGGACAATGGCTGATCAATGCGGTGGAACAGCAAGATTACAATGCCATCTCCGCCGGTATGATGATTATCGGTTTATTCATTATCCTGATTAACATGTTCAGCGGTTTTTTAATGTTTATCTCAGATCCGTTTAATCGCAAAGGTTGGTATGTTAGATAAAGAGCCTGAAGAGTTTCGCTTCACTTCGCCTGTGGCGGAGATTTGGCGACTTTTTCGTCGTAATAAAGTAGCGCTGATGTGCGGCTATCTGCTGTTAGCGTTATTGTCGCTGATGTTTTTTGCGCCGCTGGTTGCACCCCATGACATCAATATGCAGTTTGTCGGGCAAGAGCTGTTGCCGCCGTCGTGGAACAGCGAAGGCAAAATCAGTTTCTTTCTGGGCACCGATGATCTGGGACGCGATCTACTCAGTCGGATTATCGTCGGGCTGCGCTATACCTTTGGCGGCAGCTTAATCGTGGCGCTGCTCACGCTATTAATCGGTGGGGCATTAGGCGTGATCGCCGGTACCGGACAAGGAATTAAATCAAATATCTTGGGGCATTTTCTAGACGCTTTTCTGTCGATTCCGATTTTGTTATTGGCGATCATCATCGCCACCTTGCGCCAACCCAGCCTGCTGAATGCCATTTTGGCAATTTTGCTGGCTTCACTGCCCTATTTTATCCATCAGGTCTATCTGGCATTACAAACCGAAATCAATAAAGAGTATGTGATTATGCTGCGCTTGGACGGTGCTTCCAAAGGCTATCTGATTAGCAAAGTGATGTTGCCGAATCTGCTGCCGGTTTTTATTCGTCTCACCAGCCGCATTTTTACCCTAGCGATGTTGGACATCAGCGCTCTGAGTTTTATCGCTCTCGGCGCACAACCGCCGCTGCCGGAGTGGGGCGCCCTGATTCGTGAGTCTATCGATCTGATTTATTTGGCTCCTTGGCTTTCGGTTCTGCCGGGTTTCGCCTTGATATTTGTGATTATTACCGCACTGTTATTCAGCGACGGCTTGGCAAAAGCGATTGAGCGCTACTACCATAAAACATAAGCGTGAAACAGCAGCGAAAAACATAGAAATCAGTGTAAAATAGAAGCCGATTTAATTAAGGACCAATTATGGCATTACTGGATATCCGTAATCTAACCGTTGAAGTCAATACTCCACAAGGTAAAGTAAAAATGATCGACAACCTTAACCTGACGGTTAACGAAGGCGACATTTGCGGTTTGATCGGCGAATCCGGCTCCGGTAAAAGCTTGGTTGCCAAGATTATCTGCAACTCCGCCAAACCTTCTTGGACAATTACCGCTGATCGCTTTCGCTTTAATGATATCGAATTACTAAAATTAAACCCGAAGAAAAGACGCAAACTGATCGGCAAAGAAATTGCGATGGTTTTTCAGGATCCGCTCTCTTGTCTGGATCCCAGTCGTAAAATCGGTAAACAGTTGCGCAATGCGATTCCCTCGTTTTCTTACAAGGGCTCAGGCTGGAAATGGTGGCGTTGGTTCGGTTGGAAAAACCGTAAAGTCATCGAGCTGTTGCATCGAATCGGCATTAAAGACCACCAAGATATTATGCGCAGTTACCCGTTTGAAATCACCGAAGGTGAAGCACAAAAAGTGATGGTTGCCATGGCTGTCATCAACCAACCACGCCTATTGGTCGCAGACGAACCGACTCACGCCTTGGAAGCCACCACCCAGTTGCAGGTTTTCAAACTGCTTTCCAGCATGAATCAAAACCTGAATACCACTATTTTGTTAACCAGCAACGAGTTGAAAACCGTCAGCGAATGGTGCGATTGCTTTACGATTGTCTATTGTGGACAAACGGTCGAAAGCGGCAGCAGACAAGCTATCTTAGAAAAACCGCACCACCCTTACACCGTGTCATTGCTCAACTCCATCCCGGATTTCAGCCAACCTTTGGCATTAAAAAGCCATTTAAACACTTTGCGCGGTAGCGTACCGTTGCTGAATAACCTGCCGGTCGGCTGCCGGCTCGGTCCACGCTGTCCGTTTGCACAAAAAAAATGTATACAAAAACCACCACTCAAAAAAATTAAGCAGCACGAATTTGCCTGTTATTTTCCGCTGAATATCCGTGAACATGAAAATATCCAGCATAATAACGCCTTTACTCCGTTGACCATTACCGAAACAAGTGAACACGCATAATGGAAAAACCACAAATCAATTCTGACCGCTATTTATTGCAAGTGGAAGATCTCAGCAAATCTTTCCGTGATCACAATGCCTTCTGGCATAGTGGCTCTTTTGCTGCCGTCTGCGATATTTCATTCAGCCTGGAAAAAGGCACGACACTGGCGATTGTCGGGGCTAACGGCTCCGGCAAATCTACGTTGGCAAAGATGATCAGTGGTGTCACCAAACCAACCAAAGGACGAATTTTGTTTAAAGGTCGCGAGTTGGAGTTTGGCGATTACCAGTCACGCTGTCGCCATATTCGCATGGTGTTTCAAGACCCCGACAACAGCCTGATACCGCACTTGAACATTGGGCAAGTGTTGGATACGCCACTGCGCTTGAGCACCCCATGGGACGAAGAACAACGTAACCAAAAAATTTATCAGACCTTGCGCTTGGTCGGCATCTCGCCCGACCACGCCAATATCCCGATTTACACCCTGTCGCAAAGCCAAAAACAGCGGGTCGCACTGGCACGAGCGGTGATTCTGGAGCCGGAAATTCTGGTGTTGGACAATGCGTTGTCTTCAATGGACGCTTCGGTAAAAACCCAGCTGATTAATTTGCTGCTTAACTTACAAAAACAATTGGGGATTTCCTACATCTATCTGGGGCAGCATGTGGGGATTATCAAACACATTTCGGATAATATTCTGGTGATGAAAGCCGGGCATATGGTGGAATACGGTAATACCCGCGAAGTATTGACCAATCCGGCTGACGACTTCACCCGCCGTCTGATCGAAAGCCACTTTGGACACGCCTTAGACGCTTCCGCTTGGGAACCGGATTCAGCCATTTTTGAATAACCAGACGTTAAACCGTCTAGGCGCTATTAAAGCAAGGTATCAAAGTGCGGTATTGAGGCAGATAATATTGAAACAATAACGCCGACAACATGTCGGCGTTGCTAAAACAGCCTCTAAGCACTCAGCGAGTTGAAAGTTGGAAAATCATACTTTCCGCTTGGCAACTGAATTCAAAATCCGCCTTCAGCAAATAGCCATCGCCAACCTTCGTAACCGCACTTTTGATTGTCGCAGGGTCACTTTCTGCTTGACGTGCTTTTTCGGTCAAATATTGCAGTGCTTCTTCAGCTTGCTGTTCAGTCGCATACACCTGCTCAAATTGTACTCCGCAATCTTCATTGTCGATAATCGTACCGACATCGACGCAACAACATACTTTACTCTCTTCTGCTTTACATTTTTGCTCTGTCATCATGTTCTCCAAATAGTCAAAATTGCCTCAAAGTGCTCGTATCTTATCACAAAACCGTACTATAAAAAATGTATAACAACTGATGTTGATACGCTAACTCAGCCAATACAATAGTAAATATGCGTTAATATCACATAAATAAACAAAAATATTTGCGCTAACGATCAGTATTGATTAGAATTCTTAACATTTTTACAACCTGATCATTTTTTATTTATTAATGGAACCTAATTATGTTTAAACTAAACAAATTGACTCAAACGCTACTCGCCACCAGCATCACCCTCTCCGCAGGCTATGCCTCTGCCGCGGCTTTTCAGCTGGCTGAAATCTCCACTTCCGGTTTGGGACGTGCGTATGCCGGTGATGCTGCGATTGCAGAAAACGCCTCCGTAGTCGCCGTCAACCCGGCATTAATGACCCAATTCAAACGCCCTGAAGTCTCGGTCGGCGGTATTTATATCAAACCTGACGTCAATTTGAACGGGAAAATTGATTCGGTTAACGGTATCCCAATGAGTGCTTATGCCGCAGCCGGGGTAAAAGATGACGCATCTCACAATAACATTGCCAAAGGCGGCTTAATTCCAAACCTATATTATGTGCACCCAATCAATGAAAAATTTGCTGTTGGCGGTGGTGTCAATGTCAATTATGGTTTGGCTACTGAATTTGGCTCCAGCTACTCGGCCGGTGTTTTCGCCGGAAAAACCGATTTAACCACTATCAATTTTAATCTGAGCGGGGCTTACCGTTTGAACCAAAACTGGAGTTTCGGTTTGGGCTTCAACGCAGTGTATGCCGATGCGTTGGTTGAACGCCACTTAGGGGTTCGTGGCACACTCGCTAATTTATCTCCGGCAACCCGCTCGCTAGGTTTATCCGAATCCACCGTGGCTGCCCGTTTGGAAGGTAAAGAGTGGGGCTATGGTTGGAATGCCGGTGTGGTGTATGAATTCAATGAGCGTAACCGTATCGGGCTTGCCTACCACTCTCATGTCGATATTGACTTTAAAGGTGATTTCTCCAATCAATTACCACTGGCAATGGGCGGAACTGCCGGTGCAGTAATTCCCGGTTCGTTAACCCTGAACCTGCCGGCTTACTGGGAAGTTGCCGGTTTTCACCGCTTAACCGACAAATTCGCCGTGTCTTACAGCTATAAACAAACGCTTTGGAGCCGCTTTAAAGAATTAGATGCCAAAGGCAATAACGGTAATCAGTTATTCCACAAAAATGAAAACTTTAAAGACGCTTCGCGGATTGCATTGGGTGTCAGCTATGATTTCAGCGAACAATTCACACTGCGTACCGGTATCGCCCATGACGAAAGCCCGGTACAAAAAGGCTACCACTCAATTTCCATTCCGGATGCTGACCGCACTTGGCTAAGTTTGGGCGCAACCTACCGCTTCACACCGGATCTGTCAGTGGATGTCGGCTACGCCCACCTCATTGCCAGCGACAACACCTTTACCGAAAATGAAAGCAATGTCAAAGCCACCTTTAATTCTAAATCGAAAGCCGATATTTACGGTCTGACCCTGAATTACCGCTTTTAATCTGCGCTAAAACAGGAAATAACGGCACAATCTGTAAAGCGCAGACTGTGCCATTTTTTTGAGGTTAATATGACAAACACCAATACAATTTACTACTGTTTTCACCCTTCCCCTGTCGGTAAGCTGTTATTATTGGTGAAAAATAATGCCTTAATTGGTATTGAATTTGAAAAAGAGCAACACCCAATTCAAGCGGCCTGGCAACAATCCGACACTCAACCGGTGCTGCTTGCCACTAAGATGGCGTTAGACCGTTATTTCAACGGCGAAAAAGAGCACTTTTCTAACATCCCACTGGCACCGCAAGGCACACCGTTTCAGCAACAGGTTTGGCAAGCGCTATTGGCAATTCCTTATGGACAATTCAGCAGCTACAGTGCGCTGGCACAACAAATCGGCAATCCCAAAGCGGTGCGTGCCGTAGGCGGTGCAGTCGGACGCAATCCAATCAGCATCATCATTCCGTGCCACCGTATTCTAGCAAAAAATAGTGCTCTCACCGGTTTTGGTGGTGGCTTGCCGGCAAAACGCTATCTATTACAACAAGAAAATATTGCCTATCTGGATCGCGGTATCGAATACGTCAAAGAAAAACAGCAGCGTTATTAGGGGCTGTTGATATAGGCTATTAAACTTAATAGCCTTAGACTGCTGACAAAGGTTAAAATACACGATTAATGTTGTAACAGTAGGGGGCGATTATATA
>NZ_VDHB01000095.1:0-17713 GCF_006227735.1 Testudinibacter sp. 'clade 2' | reverse complement strand
TAGCATTGTAACTTTCCATATTCGCAAGCACCAAAAGCTCGCTCAAACTGGCATAGTCACGCATATTGCCTTTTAGCTTAGGATTTTCCACACGCCATTGTTTAGCCGGTTTATTAAATAATGCAACATTTAACATATCCGCTTCACTGGCATCTTGATAAGATAATTGTTCCTTTGTTAAATCTGCCAATAAATATGTTTTTATTGCATCAGTATGAATTTTATAATTAATCTTTGAAATTTCTCGATGTAAATTCCAATTTAAAGAGAGTTTGGAGTTTTCATCATTCTTTAAACGTTGGTAATCTTTAATAATATAAAGTTCAAACTCTGCCGAAATCCAAGAAGCAAACTTAAATGCAATATCTTTATGAGCAAAAGTACCACCGCCACGTCCTACTTTTACATATAAACCTATCGCTCCAGTCGTATTTATCCATTTAAGTGGAGATAAAGTAAAAGTATTACTGCCTGCTTCTTTTAAAAACCCCTCGAATTCGAGGGGGTTAAAATTATCATTGTTTAACCGTTCCCAAATCCCTAGGTATTCTATGGTGTTGTAGTTTCTAATCCAATTTGCAACAACCACATTCGGCTCAGCAACATTTTTATACCGTGCAATGTCGGTTAAACTGATATAATCATTTTTTAAATCCTCAGTATAGACTTGAATCGTCAGTCCTTTCGCCGAGATCTGATCCTTTTTTATCAGCGACAAAATAAACTCCTTTTATTGCGATTTTCTTTGTTTCCCATGCAAAATTCGCACTTTGACAAAGTGCGGTCATTCTGCTTGTTCATAATAATACGACTGTTCAATCCCTTTCATAAACACTGCACGATCATCGATTTTATCGGTTAAGGCATTTTGCAATAGAAATCGGATTTCCAAATCATTTACCGGGCTGCGTTCCATCGCCTGTAAATATACATGCTTATCCGCCTTTTCCCAATCAACCACTTTGCCTAAACGTTTTTTAAAAAGCAGATCGAGCCAAATGCGGGTTGAGCGCCCATTGCCCTCTAAAAACGGGTGCGCTACATTCATCTCCACATATTTTTCGATAATTTGTTCAAAACTGTTTTCAGGCATTTTTTCAATCGCCGCCAGTGCGGCTTTGAGATATAACGCATGAGCAAAACGAAAATTGCTTTTTGAGATATTTAACTCACGAATCTGACCGGCAAAGTCATATAAGCCGTCAAATAAATAACGGTGAATTTGCTGCAAGCCTTTAGTCGTGCCGATTTGCAACCGATGAATCGCCCCGGAATCATACAGATAATAGGCTTTTTGTTTACTGAGTTGATCGATTTGTTGTGTGTTCATCTGTTCTACACTCAAAAAAAGATTTAGGGCGTACAGAATACGCCCCTACAATTCACAACCGCACTTTGCCCTACTCCGTCGCCCCAAACCCACGCAAACCGACCACATGAACGTATTCATGGTTGTGGGCGATTTTACGCACCAGTTTGTAGGTGGTGCCTTTTTCCGGGCTGATATTTTCAGGCGCGGCGATCAGCAGCTGCATATCAAGGCGTTCACACAGTTCGAACAGGGTTGAGATCGATTTGGCGTCGAGGCGGGCGGCTTCGTCGAGGAACAACAAGCGGCACGGCAGAATATCTTTGCTGCGAATGCGGCGGCTCTCTTCTTCCCAACTTTGCACCACCATCAACAGGATCGACATCCCTGTACCGATGGCTTCCCCAGTAGATAACGCGCCGCTTTCCGCACGTAACCAGCCGTCTGCACCGCGATACACTTCCACTTCCAGATCAAGGTAGTTACGGTAATCCAACAACTCTTCACCAATGGTTTGTGCGGTACGTTGTCCCATATCAATATGCGGATTAACCCGCTGATACAGTTTCGCCAAGGCTTCGGAGAAGGTGATTTGATTATTGTTGAACAGATCTTGGTAATCGTCCTGCTCGCCCGATAACGCATTCAGTAAGATCGCATGGGTATCACGGATATTCACCACCAAACGCACCGATTTCACCTGTCCGAAAGCGATATTTTGCAAACCTTGGTTCAACATACGAATCCGGTTTTGTTCGCGTTGAATGGTTTTGCGCATGATATTGGCGACACTTTCGCTGCTGATCGCCAATTTGCGTTCGCGGTTGGTCAGCTCTTCGGTCAAACGTGACAATTCGATTTCCATTTGCTCAATCGCATCAATCGGATCGTCGGTTTTGATAATATCCTGCCGAATCCGTTCGCGCAGATGTTGATACACTGCAATAAAAAACCGCACTTTGTTTTCCGGTTTGCGGCTGTCTTCCGACAAACGCAAGGCATCACGCAGATACTCGTTATCGGCAACCGCAGTGCGCAAGGCACCCAAGGCTTTATCCGACATCGAACGCAATTCGTCGGCGGAGAGATACGCCAGTTCACGTTTATTCAAACGCCGTTCCACATCGCTGTTGCGTGACAAACGCAACACCACGCACCAACTCACTTTTGCCGCCACCACCAGCTCACGTTGGCTGCGGTAATCCCGTTCGGATTTGCGGATACTGCGCACCAAATTCTCACCTTCTGCTTCTAACAAGGTCAGCTGTTTTTCCACATAATGGCGGCGTTGACGGCTTTGTGACAGGGTTTGATGCAACTCATCGCGCCGTTGTAACGCACGCTGTTCCGCGCCTTCGTCGGCACGTCCGCCGATTTTATCCACCTCTTCCAACAGCTCGAGCAACATATGATTTTTCGCGTCCAGCGAACTGCGTAACGAAATTTGTACTTGGTTAAATTCGGCAAACTGTTTCTGTTTCTGTTGCAGTTGATTGCGTTGCTGCTCCCGTTGTTGCTGCAACTGTTGCAAACGTTGGCGCAACTGCTCGTTCAGCTCTGAGCCTTCGCTTTGCAGCTGCTGTTCATAATCGAAATGGGCGCGCCGTTGCAGCACATCCGACAGCGCATAAAAACATTGTTGTGCCCGTTTTTGTTGATCAACCGTGGTTTGGTAATCATTTTTCAATGTTTCATAATTTTGCGGATCGCTTTGCAAACTGGCGGCAATCGGTTCAAGCTGTTGCAACTGCTGTCCGAACTGGCGCACGAACTGCACATCTTGCTCGGCATTTAACAACTGTTCGCGATATTCCTCAATCCGATCTTGCAAAGTGTCATCAGCTAACAGATTGAATTGTGGCGACAGTTTATTTAACAGGCGCACCAGCTCTTTGCTTTCGCTCAGTTGCAACCGCACTTGCTGTTCGCCAGTGGTTAATTGGTTGAGTTCACGATCCAATTCGTTGCGCTGGGCGTTGATTTGCTTCATTTCCTGTTCAGGATCAGGCAAGAACGCCAACGCCAAATGCAAGCCGACAAACTGGCTGAATTGCTGGTGCAGACGTTGGCATTTTTGCACATCAAAAGAGCGCTGGGCGTGCTGTTCGTTAATTTCGTCCAGCTCACCGGCCAAATCTTCCAAGCGTTTTTCCCGTGCCGCTCGTCCGAACAGCGGAATTTCAGGAAATTTGGAATAGCGCACTTCCCGCTCCGAAACTTGAACCACCACACCGCTGTCCAGCTCTTGTGCAGAAAACACATTGTCGTCAAACGCTGCCGGATCGCCTTCGATTAAATAGAGGTCGTCCGGGCAGTCCTCAATATTTTCCAACTGTTTTTTCACAGCGTCCAGATCGCGCACCACAATCGCATGGCGTGCCGGACCGTATAATGCAGAGAAATACGGTGCATCGTCGAGCGGCACATCATCATACAACTCCGACAGCAACACGCCGCCGAAACGCTCGGCAAGGGCATTCAAGCGGTGATCTTCCGAACCGTCCGGCTGGCTTAAACGGCTGATTTGCTGTTCCAACTGCTGCTTTTGCAACTGCAACTGATCGCGTGCCATGGTGTGCTCACGCTCTTTTTCCAGTTGCAACTGCATAAAGTCCATCACATCTTGGCTGTCACCGAATTGCTGTCCGCTCTGTTCGCTCAAGCGTTCCAACGCCGATTGCGCCGTCAGCCACGCCGGGGCTTTGCGCTCGTTTTCTTGATAAAGTGCGGTCAGTTGCTCACGTTTTTGACGTAAAGCGGAACGCTGCTCACCCTGTTCGGCAAGATGGTGGCTCAGTTCATCGACTAAATCTTGTTGTTGCAAGTGGAATTCGTCCAGCGCTTGCGGGTCACTTAACCCCAAACCACTACGCTGATTAAACTCTTGCAACAGTTGCTTGGCGCTGTTTTGCGCTTGTAAACGTTGTTCCAATTCATTGACTTGGCTGCGTAAGCCGACCGCACTTTGCGCCTGCGCTTTCTGTTGCAGATAGTCCGCCAATAAGGTTTTCGCCTGCTCCCATGCGGCAGAACGCGGCACGTCGCCGACGATCTCCGTCAGCAAACGATAGGCTTTGTCAAACTGCGATTTGGCGGCATCAGACACTGACATCCGTTGTTCCAACTGCAATACGTTCGCCGTCAACTCTTCGACTTGATCTTCAAACTCTTGGTGATACTGTTCGATATTTTTCAACGCCAAATCGTTTAAGCCACACACCGCTTTGGCTTTCTCCAACGCCTTCACCGCTTGCTGATACTGCAAAGCACGGGTTTGTTGTGCGTCCAGTGCCTGTTGGTAATCCGCCAGTTGTCCGCGCACCTGATCGATTTCAATCTCGCCCTGTTCAACCCGGTGTTGTGCCTCTTCCAACTGCTCGGCAGCGGTTTCGACCACAATTTGCTGCTCTTCCAGTTTTTCGCGCAATTCGTTGACATCGTCTTGATAGCGATTGATTTTTTCCTGATGGCGCAATACGTTTTGCACCAAATTCAGGTGATCGACCGCACTTTGATGATCCACTTCCAAGCGTTTTTCACTTTCTGCCAAATCCGCCGCTTCACGACTGAGTTCAATCAGTTTTTGTGCGGAAAAAGTTTGTTCCTGTTTAGCGCTGAATAAGGCACGGCGGAAACTCAAGGCGTTGTCGATATTGTGACGGCGGTCGTTGGCGTTGCGCATATAATCGGCGGCAACGTAGGCAGTGGATTCGTTAATCAAATGCTTGAACAAATCGCGATCCGCTTGGGTGACTTTAATCGCTTCCAAGGTCATGCGGTTTTCACGCAATGCCGCTTCCATATCCTGAAATGCTTTGCGCACCCCCAGATTTTCCGGCAATAAATAGTCACGTAAGGAACGGGTGATTGCACTGGAAATCCCGCCGTAGAGCGAGGCTTCGATCAATTTGTAGAATTTGCTGCGATCTGATGATGAGCGCAAGCGTTTCGGAATAATCCCCAACTCAAACATCATGCTGTGGTAGTCAGTCACCGAATGATACTGTTTCAGCTGCGCCCCGTTCTGCTCGGCTTTCTCTTTTAATTCATTTAACGCCAGCACTTTTGCTTGTTTTTCATTCACCACTTCGGTGAAAAGTGCGGTCGGATCCACCGCTAACGGCAAGCCTTGGATCGAGAACGATTTGATATCGACTTTTTTATCTCGCCCGGCAACTTGCTGCAAACGCACTCCGACCAGCACACGCTGATTACGTGAATTGAGCGTATCCAACGCCGCATAACACACGCCCGGCCGCAATTTGCCGTGCAAGCCTTTATCGCGCGAACCGCTGGTAGCGCCGGCTTCGGTGGTGTTGCGGAAATGCAACAGGGTTAAATCCGGAATCAATGCGGTGACAAACCCTGCCATGGTGGTGGATTTCCCTGCCCCGTTACCACCGGACAGCGTGGTAACCAATTCGTCCAAATCAAAGGTACGCGCAAAAAAACCGTTCCAGTTGATCAAGGTCAGCGAGCGGAATTTACCGCGCTCGACCGCACTTTGCACCGGGGTTGATGTGACAAGGACGTTATCTGAAGTCGTTTTTTCAACTTGGTTCAGCCGTTGTTCGTTTTCAAATTCTGACATTATTCACGATCCCCTTGTTCATCATTGCTGTCGATTTCATCATCAAATTCGTTTTCATCTTCGTTTTCGGCTTCGTTATCAAGATCGCTATTTTCTGGCTCCAGTGCGGTTTTCTTCGCTTGTTTTTCTTCTTTTAGCGAATCTGCATTAGCGGCTTCACCGTCACGGATTAAACGCAGTTGCGCTTCAAGCGGATCATCGCCCGACCGCACTTCCGCACCGAAACGGAACACAGATTCGGAGATTACAAACTTGCCGCTGTATTGATCACCGACGCTGGTAATCATGCCCAAACGACGTAAACGGTTTAAGGCGGCACGCATTTTTTCCGCCAGTTTTTGCTTGTCTAAATCCGAACCGGACGAACGCTGATTCACGGCTTTCAGCAATTTGCTTTCGTCAGCCAGATTCAACAGCTCGTCATACACTTCTTCGCTGCTGAAAATGCCTTGCTGTGCTAGCCGTTCCGGGCTGAGGTAGAGATAGCACAGGACTTTGCCGACCAACATCTCCAATTCGCTCAACACGCTGCGCCCAATCAAAGTGCTGGATTTCGGACGTAGGTAGAAAAAGCCTTCCGGCGCACGAATCAGTTCAACGTTATAACGGCGGTAAAAACTTTCCAGTTCATATTGAAAATCCATCAAAAAAGCGTGATTGTCCAAATCCTCAAGGCTGATATGGCGGCCGGCACGCAGCAGGCTGTCCACCAGTGGAAACAGCGGATTGGCAATTGCAGTGGCGAGTTTGGTTGGCATTACTTCAGGGGTCTGATTTATCATAGTGAGTTCGTTCATTTAGCAGAAAAATTATTTATAACCGTCAATCACATTGGCTTGCACTTCGGCGCCGTGTGGATTGATCGCTTGCCATTGCGGATAGACCGCTGAGAAATCGTCGCTTGCCATGCCGAGGCGCACCGCTTGATCGACAATAATCCGTGCCACATCAAAATGGCGCGACAGCGGATAGTTTTCCAGTTGTTGGCGCAGGACTTGGCTGAGATCAATCGGTTGGTTGTGTTCACGGTAGCGGATTAACAGGCTTTGCATCTGTTCCACGATCTGCTCGTGCAGATCGGATAAGGATTCGTATTGCAGTTCTTCCGGCAGTTCACCTAGGGCATCTTCATCGCTGAGGGTCAACTCCTCATCACGCAAATCGACCAAGCGTTCGGCTTGGGTGGTCCACAGATACCAAGGCGCATCAAAATAGTGGTGAATGGATTGGCGCAGGCGACGCGAGAAGACGCGGTTTTTATCCATATCAATCGCGGTACGAATAAATTTATGTACATGGCGGTCATAGCCGATCCACAGGTCAATCGCCTGTTGTCCCCAGCTGATAATACGATCCAGTTTGGCTTGCAGATTGACAATCAGTTGCCCAACAAAATCCAATTCGGCACGCCCGATAATACAATCCTCAATCCGCAGCAGTTGCGCCTGCAATTTATCGCCGGCGGCATTGAGCGTGTCTTGCAATTCACGCAGATTGCCTGAGGTTTCGTCCAATAACTGTTCGCAACTGAGCAACGCCGCTTGCCAGTCTTTGGTCAGCAATTCGGCGATCTGTTCTTTAATCCCCTGCTGATTTTCGTCCATAATTCGTTGCGATAAGTCAATGCTGTCGAAAATCTCCGCCACCGAATATTTTAACGGGGCGTACACATTTCTGCGCCAATGGTGTTCATCGCCGTCTTCTTCGGCGGCAGACGATGCGCGCTGGATTTCGTCCGCCACAATCGAGAGCTGCACCGACAGGCGCAAGGCGGAAAATTCGCGTTGGCGGATATAGTAATCGGACACGCCCACGCCGAGCGGCGTTAAGCGGTAAATGGAAAGCCCTTCGGTGAATTCACTGCTGAAGCGGTTTAAAAAACGCTGTTTCACCAGTTCGTTAATTGCGTTGTTGGCACGCTGCGGCACGGTTTCTTCCGCCAAGCCGAATTCATTCGACACCAAACGGAACATATCAATCAGATCGTGTTCGATCATCTCACCATCGATCCGTTCGTTATTGTAAATCGCAATCGTCAGCAGAAAAGCTAAACGCTCAGTCGGCAGATTCAGCGAAAATTCACGTTGTTTAGCCCAACTTGCCAATTCAGGAATAGTTTGTGCCGTTTCAGTCATAATCGGTACTCGAATTCAGGTGAAATAATGCTAATCGTATCAATTAAAAAGCAATATTATAGTATAAGTAGAGCGGAATTGCATGATCAACTCTGCGCTTCTGTGATTTATGTGGCCGAAAACAAGATTTCGCCGTTATTCACGTAAACGTTCAAACAACGTTTCTGCCATTTTGTGCGAGATCCCCGGCACACTTGCCAACTCCTCCAACGTCGCCGCTTTAACGCCCTGCATACCACCAAGATATTTCAGCAGCGCTTGACGGCGTTTGCTGCCGATGCCTTCAATCGACTCCAGCCCGCTTTGAGCAAAGGCTTTTTGACGTTTTTTACGATGCCCGCCGATAGCATGACGATGGGATTCGTCACGAATATGTTGAATCAAATGCAGTGCCAAACTGTCGGCAGGCAAATGCAGTTCACGTGCGCCTTTACTGATAATCAAAGTTTCCAAACCGGCTTTACGATCTTCTCCTTTGGCTACCCCGATTAACAAAGGGTGATTTTTATCCCACTCAACTTGCAGTTTGTCAAAGACTTCCAAAGCACGGTTCAACTGCCCTTTACCACCGTCAATGAAGATGATATCAGGAATTTTTTCAGGCTCCAGCGGCTTGTTGTAGCGTTTTAGTAATGCTTTTTCCATGGCGGCATAATCATCTCCGGGGGTAATTCCATCAATATTAAAGCGGCGGTAATCGGCTTTATACGGACCTTCCTGATTGAACACCACACAAGAGGCGACCGTTTGTTCACCCATGGTATGGCTGATATCAAAGCACTCCATGCGGCGGATTGAAGGCAGCTGTAACAGTTCGCCCAGGGCTTGATACCGCTCTTTGATTCGTCCGCTCTGTTTCAGCTGATCGGTCAGCGCAATCTCGGCATTCATTTGTGCCAGATGTAAAAATTTAGACTGTTTGCCTTTGGCATTGTCTTGAATACTCACGCTGAATCCGGCTTGTTGACTTAACAGCTGTTCTAAGGCTGATTTTTGTTCCAGTTGGCGGTTGGTAATAATTTTTTTCGGAATGGTTCTGCCTTGCCCGGCTTGCAGATAAAACTGCCCGAAAAAGGTTTCGCTCACCTCGTCAAGTGCGGTATGACTTGGAATTTTCGGAAAATAGCTGCGACTGCCGAGCACTTTGCCTTGACGAATAAACATGACATGAATACAAGCGATACCGTGCTGATAGGCGATTGCAATAATATCCAGATCATCGGTATTTTGGTTGGAAATAAACTGTTGTTCAGTGACCGCACGCACAGCTTGAATCTGATCACGGTAAAGTGCGGCTTTCTCAAAATTCAGTTGTTGACTGGCTTGTTCCATCTGTTCAACCAAATGTTGCAGCACTTGTTGATCTTTGCCTTGCAAAAACAGGCGGACGTAATTGACTTGCCGATTATACTCTTCGTCACTGACATAACCGCTGACGCAAGGTGCCGAACAACGTCCGATTTGGTATTGCAGGCAGGGGCGCGAGCGGTTGCGATAAGTCGTATCTTCACACTGACGCACCGGAAACAGTTTTTGAATCAGTGATAAGGTTTCGCGTACCGCACCGGCATTGGGATAAGGTCCGAAGTAATCCCCGCTTGCTTTTTTACTGCCGCGAAATGCCGTTAAGCGTGGATGACGCTCTTTGGTCAGTAAAATAAACGGATAGGATTTGTCATCACGCAGCAATACGTTGTATTTGGGTTGATATTGCTTAATGTAATTGTGCTCTAGCAGCAGTGCTTCCGTTTCCGAGTGGGTAACGGTGACATCAATATTGGCGATCACCGATACTAAGGCTTCCGTTTTTTTACTCGATACATTTTTGCGAAAATAACTGGCCAGACGTTTTTTCAGATCTTTGGCTTTACCGACATAGATGATCGTATTTTTATCATCATACATTCGGTAAACTCCGGGTTCACTGGTGACTTCGGCAAGAAAACGTTTGGCGTCAAACATGGTGGATTCACTGTTGAAATAGGATGTGGAACAGATACATCAAGGACGGATAGTTAACCCGCCCCGATAAGATATGACTAGCTTAAGCCAATTGTTTATTTAAACAGATTGCCCAAAACAGACTGAATGCCTTTTGATAACAGATCCCCTGAAAGGTTATTATCAATAGCACCATTTGGGCTCAGTTTATCCACAATCTGTGGTAAAAATTGTGACAACAGATCAGATGCCTGTGTTTCATCTTGTATCCCGGCTTGCTGCGCGGCTTGTTGCAGCTCTTGTTTGCCAAACACATCTTCAACCTGAGTCGGAGAAATGCTTTTATTCTCACCAGTTCCCAACCACGATTGCAACAAATCGTCCAAACCGCCCTGTTGGAACTTGGCTAAAATCCCTTGAATGCCGCCTTGCGAGGATAGTAAGGCATTAATGACTGCCATTGCTTGCCCTTGTTTCCCGGCTTCACCACCTAATACACTGGATACGACTGAGCCTAAAATTTTATCTAACATTGTGTTTCCTTAATTTACATTTTACTGCATTAACATCGCTGTTCATGCTGATGGATTAGGTTAGGAAGGGTTATCTTCCTGCGCCTAAAATCTGGCGAACTTTTTCAAGATCGTCAAAGGTATCAACACCCACAGCCGGCACTTCATCAGCCAGCTGTAGATGAATTTTTTCGCCGTACCACAGTACCCGCAGCTGCTCAAGCGATTCGATTTGCTCAAGTGCGGTCGGCTGCCACTGCACATATTGCCGGATAAAACCGGCGCGATAAGCGTATAATCCGATATGGCGTAAATAGTGGTTTTTCGCTAAATCTAAATCCGCTGCTTGAATCTTGCCTTGTTTGAATAGCGCAAATTGATCGCGATCCCAAGGAATCACCGCTCTGGAGAAATACAACACCAATCCGTTTTTATCGGTCAGCACTTTCACCACATTTGGATTAAACAGCTCGTCTGTTTCTTCAATTTTCACGGCTAATGTTGCCATATTGACGGTGTTATTTACTAGATTTTGCGCCACTTGCCGGATAATCGATGGCGGAATCAGCGGTTCGTCACCTTGCACATTCACAATCACTTCATCGTCCGCCAAACCGCACTTTGTTACGACTTCGGCTAAACGTTCAGTGCCCGAATTGTGTTGTTCTGAAGTCATGCAAACTTCCGCACCGAAAGCAGCAGCCACGGCTGCCACTTCTGCATGATCGGTCGCCACGATAATCCGTTCAGCGCCGGATTTTTTTGCCTGCTGCCAAACGTGTTGAATCATCGGTTTGCCGGCAATATCTGCCAGCGGCTTACCCGGCAAGCGTGAAGAAGCAAAACGGGCAGGAATAATGACACTAAATCTTTGCATCACAGCTCCCTATTTGAGTGTTTTTTTATTGAGTGGTTGTTCATCCATTGTCAATGCTACCGCACTTTCCGGTAACAGCACAGGAATTCCGTTTTTAATCGGATAGGCCAGATGTTCAAATTCACAAATTAAACGCTGGTGTGGCTGATCATATTGTAATTTAGCGTGACAACGTGGACAGGCGACAACCTGTAGCAACTTAGTGTTCATTTTTTTTCACCTTGTGCATGATTTTATTGACCACATCTTCAATCGACGGATCTAATACCGCGTCGACCGGTACATACCACCAGTTTTCACGGGCAAATTTGCTGCATTTCACGGCATCTTTTTCGGTCATCAGCAAAATTTGTTGCGGGCTGGCAAGGGAAACCAACTTTTCTTGTGAAAATTTAGCATGGTCAATAAAGGCTTTTTGTTTAACAATATTTAATCCGTGACGTTGTAACGTGGTAAAAAAGCGGTTTGGATTACCAATCGCAGCCATCGCAACGATCGGCTGCTCGGCAAAGTCACTCAATAAACGCTCTTCTTGCGTCAGCAAATTAACCGCCACTTCACCTTGTAACCGCATCTGAATTTCACCGGGCTGTGGATGCTCACCATTACAGACCACCGCATCCACACTTTTTAAACGTCCCGTCAGTTCGCGTAACGGTCCTGCCGGTAATAAAAAACCGTTGCCGAAGCGCCGTTCGGCATCAACAATAACGATTTCAATATCACGCTGTAGGGCGTAATGCTGCAAACCATCATCGCTCAAAATCACATCAATATGGTATGCCTTGCACAGTAATTCAATACTTTGACGCCGATTGGCACAGATTGCGATTTTTGCACCGCTGCGACGTGCGATCAACACCGATTCATCACCGACTTCCATCGTATCCGCATTAGCACACACCAATTGCGGGTATTGTTTCATTTCGCCACTGTAACCACGTGAAATCACCCCCACTCTTAAGCCTTGTTGCTGTAAGCGGCGCGCCAGCCAAATGACAAACGGTGTTTTGCCATTGCCGCCGACCGACAAATTACCGACGATCACCACCGGCAGTGGCGCTCGCCAAGATTTAAATATTCCAAAGCGATATGCCACACGACGAAGTGCGGTAATCCCCCAAAACAGTAAAGCCAAAGGAGAAAGCAAACCCGCCAGCAGCCATGCCGAGAGCGTTTTTTGGTACCAAAAATTCATACTACAATATCCTTTCTTTGCTCGATTACTTGCTCAATTGCTTGTTTGATTTACTGGCTGAATTGCAGTTTGTGCAGCTGCGAATATGCACTTCCTGCTGCCAGCAACTGTTTGTGTGTGCCACGCTCAACCACTTTGCCATGATCGATAACCAAAATTTCATCCGCATTTTCAATGGTTGATAAGCGATGGGCGATGACAATAATCGTGCGGTCATGACGCAGTTCGTCGATTGCCGCTTGAATAGCCCGTTCAGATTCAGTGTCCAACGCTGAAGTAGCTTCATCTAAAATCAGAACGGTTGCATTACGCAACAACGCCCGTGCAATTGCCAAACGTTGCCTCTGCCCACCGGACAACATCACGCCGTTTTCACCGATTTCGGTGTCTATGCCTTGCGGTAATGCCTCGATAAACTCCAGACAATGCGAGGCTCTGGCAGCTTCGATGATCTGTTCGCGTGTGTATTTTTCATTGGCGGCATACGCAATATTATTCGCCACCGTATCATTAAACAAATGCACCTGTTGCGACACCACTGCACAATGGGTGCGCAAGTTCTGTAAGGTGTAATCTTGGATATTACGTCCGTCTAAGCGAATTTCGCCCTGTTCAACATCATAAAACCGGGTGATTAGATTCGCAATCGTCGATTTGCCGGATCCGGAACGACCGACTAAGGCAACTGTGCTGCCGGCTTGCACCTCGAACGAAACATTTTGCAGTACGTTGTTCTCTTTGCCTTCATAATGGAAGCTGACATTGTCAAAGCTGATATTGCCCTGCACTTTTTCGACACTAACTGTGCCATTATCTTTTTCCAGCGGCAGATCCATAATGCTGAACAATGTCTGACAAGCTGCCATGCCGCGCTGAAACTGGGCATTAACATTAGTTAAGGATTTCAAGGGCTTCATCATCGCCAGCATCGAAGAAAACACCACGGTGAATGCGCCGGCTGTCAGATTTTGGCTCATAATGCTTGGAATAGTCGCCAGATACAGCACGATGGCGAGCGCAAACGAGGCGATAATCTGCACCACCGGATCGCTGATCGCCGATGCCATCATCATTTTCATGCCTTTACGACGCATATCGTTGCTGACGTGATTGAAACGATCTTCCTCGACTTTTTGTCCACCAAACGACAACACCACCTTATGCCCTTTCAGCATCTGCTCTGCTGAAGAGGTCAGTTCTCCCATCGACGTTTGCATATTTTTGCTGAGGCGGCGAAAATGCTTTGACACCAGACGAATCAGGATCGCAATAATCGGACCGATAACAAACAGCACCACCGACAGCTGCCAGCTGGTATAAATCATTACCCCGAGCAACGACAATAGATACGCCCCTTCGCGTACGATAGTCACTAATGCCCCTGAAGCGGAAGACGCCACCTGCTCAGAATCGTAAGTGATACGCGACAGTAGTTTACCGGATGAATTATTGTCAAAAAAGGAGACCGGCATAAACATCATGTGTCTAAACAGGCGGCGACGGATATTCATAATCACCTTGCCCGACACCCATGCCAAACAGTACGTTGAGATGAAATTGCTCAGCCCGCGAAAGAAAATCAACACCACCACCACCACCGCCATCATTTTTAGAAAATCGGTATCGGCTTTACCAAAACCGTCATCCAGCAATGGCTTAAGCATCGAGATTAAACCTGCATCGGTTAGAGCATTGATAATCAAAGCAATCGCCGCTACAATTAATCCGGATTTGAAAGGTAAAATCATTGGCCACAGGCGTTTAAAGGTTTTTGCTGTCGAAAAGTCTTTGTCTTCCATCAAGTCATTATTTCCATTACATATCGCTCGCGCTCAGCTAAGCGTTAAAATGAGGTTATTCTAACTGTATTTCCTTTTCTAAGCCAATAATTATGTGATACCAAGGGATTACCCCACCTCGTTGTGTTGAAATCTGCCATTGATCTTGGGTCACGCCCAGCGTAATTTGTCCGTCCGTTGCGGTGTTATAGACCGCACTTTGGATCTGTTGCAGACGGTTCTGTGTGGCAAAGTGCGGTAAATTCCACTGGTTATATAAACCGCTGGAGATCAACGACAGCTGCGGCTGCAAATGTTTCAGCCACAGCCAGCCACTGGAGGTGTTACTGCCGTGGTGCCCGACTTGCAGCCAATCGACTTTGCCGATCGATGGCGCAATCCGGTTTTCTGTTGCCTGATAAACATCACCACTCAGCACAAACCGCACTTTGCCTCGAGTGACCAACAAGACGCACGAATCCCGATTTTTGGCAATCTTGCTGAGTTGTGACGGCGCAAACACCTCAAAACGGAACTCTCGCCACGCCCAACTTTGCCCCTGAATACAAGGCTGTTGCTGCTTGGCGCCATAATCACGTTCGGAGCTGTTGAATAATACCGCACTTGGAAAATGCTTCAGCAGAATCTCAGCACCACCGGCGTGATCATTATCATCATGGCTGATAATCAACTGCTCCAACTGTAAGCCACTCCGCCGTAAAAACGGTAAGATTTCTGTCTCTGCCATACTGCCGCCCTGCCATGCCTGCCCGGTATCAAACAGGGTGGCAGACCGCTCAGTGATGATCAACACCGCCAAGCCCTGCCCGACATCGAGCATGACCAGTTTCCACTCTGGTTTGCATGCGGTGATAGCCCATAATTTACTGCAACACAGCACAATTAATAGGGTACAAATGGCTAGTGGCTTGCGCCCGGAAATAGACTGTTGAGTTTGTTCGCTTGTTGAATTCAGCGTGCGGTATCGGTGTGTTAAGCCTAACAAGAGTAGAAATAATGACAAGCAGACGGTGATGATCAGCCACTGTTGGTCGGCAGCAAGCGTCAAATAAGTATTGGGCAACGCGTCCAACCACAGCAAGGCTTGTGCTAATAAGCTATCCACCCAAGACCAAACCATACCACCACTGAATAACGCCAACAGAATCAGCGGAATAATGACAAAACTGAAAAATGGCACCAGCAGTAGATTACTCAAAAATGATCCCGTTGGCAGCGCATTAAACAGCAGCAACTGCAACGGCGTAAAAAGCAGCAATAAACCAAATTGCAAATGGAATAAGCCACACAGCCAGTACAACGGCGGCACGGCTTGTTTTAACGACCTTCCGCGCCAGCGCCATTTTTGTAACAGTGGCGCTAATGGAACGCAGTGATAATAGCAACACAATAGAGCAACAGTTCCACAGGATAACCAAAAGCTCTCATTGAGCACACTCAGCGGATCAATCAAGCTTAACCAAGCCACAATCAACAGCAGTAATTTCCAAGCCGGTAGATGGATCCGCATAAAAATGAAAGCTAGCCAGAAACAGTACGCCCACAGTGCCCTTTGGGTCGGAATTAAAAAATCAGCTAGATAAGCATAGCAAACCGCAGCGGACAACGCCGCTAAATAGGGAACATGATAACTCACATACTGTATTTTTAACCCGAGGCCGATTAGCAATAATTGCAATAACCGTGCTACGCCCCAGCCGAGCCAAGCAACCAAACCAATATGTAATCCGGAAATTGCAATCAAATGTGCCGTGCCGCTTTCACGAAATTTTTGCCAATCGTCAGCGTTCATCCAGCCTCGTTCACCAAATGCCAACGCCAGAATAACGCCTTGATAACGCAACATTTCAGTCTCTGCCAAAACATTTGCCAATTTTTGCTGTCGCCAACTGTTTTGTTGGAATAATAACTGCCCTTGCTTCACCACGGCACTGGCTAAAATCGACTGTGATAACAGCCAGCGTTGTCGGTTAAATCCGCCATCGTTCAAACGCGTGCTCAATGGGCGCAGTTTCAAATTAGCACGCCAAACCTGCCCCAAGTGCGGTTGCTCATCTAACTGCCAATTCAGATTAATCTTGATTTTACCTAAGCCTTGATCGGCTAAATCCGTTTGTGCCACCACAGTGACACTACGGTTTGGCAGCATCTGACGCAGTGCGATGATTTTAAATTCTACATTGATATTTTGCTGCCGCAATGCCACAATTTGTTCAGCCTTGCTTAATGTTGCAGCAATCTCATACTGTTGGTAAGCAGCGCTCAATAAGATAAAAAACAACGACCACAACCCAGTGCGGTATCGACGGCGCAACGGCCTCATTGACAGCAAAACTAACGGCAATATCGCAAGCAGCAGCAACACCCCATGATAACCTAGCCAATCCGCCGGAAGCCAAACGATCTGCGTCAGGCTCAACAGCCAACAAACAGCAACATGTTGTAATTTCACTGATTCATCCCATTTAGCCCTGCATTTTTACGTGATAGATTTACTCCCTATCCATTTTTTAAGAAAAAGCCGCAATCGCCAAAACAGCCGCTTTATTTTTGCGATCTAGCTCGCAAAATATGGATTTTATTTACTTTTTTAACTGGTTGTTTTTTAATATTTTTATCTAATCGAACAAAAATCATACCGCTACATTCCGCATTTTATTTGCCAAAAGATTTAACATCTGCTATTTATATCGCCTTTAAAAAGGCGTGAAATTTTTATCATCTAAATTTCTTCTTATTTTCGACTAAAATAATCGGGTAATATCGGCTTAGCATACGCCGATTGAGGTTACCCACTACGGGAGAACAGCATGAGTTCAGTAGCTGCAAAAACATCTTTAAGTCTTTTGTCATTGGCAGGTGTGGAACCTTATCAAGAGCAAGAAGGTGAAGAATATATGAATGAAAAACAGCTTCTTCATTTCAAAAAGATTCTGACAGCCTGGCGTGAACAAATTGTCAATGAAGCAGGAAAAACGGTGGCACAGATGCAAGATGAAGCCGCTAATTTTCCGGATCCGGCCGATCGCGCCACCCAAGAGGAAGAGTTCAGTCTGGTGCTGCGCAACCGTGATCGTGAGCGCAAATTGTTGAAAAAAATTGACCATACCCTACTTAAATTGGAAACCGGTGATTTTGGGTATTGCGAATCTTGCGGTGTAGAAATTGGTATTCGCCGGTTAGAAGCCCGTCCAACAGCCGATTTATGTATTGATTGCAAAACGCTGGCAGAAATTCGCGAGAAACAGATTTCCAAATAAGACGACAGTGAGAAAAAAGGCGCAATAAAATTTGCGCCTCAGATCATTGACAAAGATATTTGATGAGGCAACGTAGGGGCGGATTATATAT
>NZ_VDHB01000094.1:0-20379 GCF_006227735.1 Testudinibacter sp. 'clade 2' | reverse complement strand
CAGCACGCCTGCCGCCTGATCCTTCAAATGCGCCTGTTCGATCAACCCGGCAGCCTGTAAAAAGCGTTCCGGATTCGCCAACGACGTTCCTCCAAATTTAAGCACTCGCATAATCTTCTCCTGATTTTTCTAATATGTTGATTGGTCGGTGCGGGTTGCTTTGATTTTGTTATACAACACTAACCCGCCACGGACTTACGCATGGTAATCATAATGGTGGTGATAATGGTTGTGTTGTTTTGCATAATTTGGTTAATTTTTAAAAAAAATTGATGTGATAGAAATACAGAATTTCGTTCAGGTTGTCAATTAAAAGTTTGAAAAAGATAAAAATATTGACAAATCAATCATACTATACTCATTTTATATCTATCCTGCATGAACTTCTAACCGCATCCCCAGTGCCTGGATAATTTTATAAGTTGTGCTGAAGCTTGGATTACCTTTACCTGATAAGGCTTTATACAGCCCTTCTCGACTAATGCCGACCTCTTTTGAAAGTTGGGAGACATTTCGTGCTCTGGCAATATCGCCCAAAACAGACAACACTAAGCTAATATTGCCGTCTTTCAGTGCCTCATTCAGATATAATTTCATATCTTCTTCGTTATTAAGAAATTCAGCAGGATCATAATCTTCCAATTGAAGATCACTTTCAGTCATATTGGTTTTCATTTAAAAACTCCTTAATTTCTTTGCTGGTTGACATCCATTTTGCCCTTGCTATATCTTCATCTTGCGTTGATTTATCGCCGCCGCATAAAAGAATAATTATCGTGCATACCATCTTCTTTGTTTTCGGGTTAAGAGAAGACCTACTTTTGATATACACTCGATATCCTTGCCCTTCATGAATTCTGAGCTCTGACAATCCATCACCTATTGGCTTAACATCTCCTAAATTCCCTAAGAGTAAATTTTTAATACGAAGATTGATTTTTGCTTTTGCTAATGGATTTTTTAACTTTCTTAGCCATTTCTTAAAGTAGCTGCTGCTTTTAACAATAATTTCTTCTGATACACCATTCATGTCTTAAGCCTATATCTCGTTGAGAATATCTGATTCATCTATAAACTGTCAACTACAGATAACAATTTATAATAAGTAGTAATAACTATAGCTCCGCTAAATGCTACCCGATAAGCTCAGCAATAAAATTTACGACACCGATTCCAAAATAAGTGTTTGTTTTCAATCTGAAACCACTCTTACTTAGACAGCCTCACCATTCCACGCTAGAATAACCGCACTTTTCGTTCACTTAACTAAAATTATCAATGTCCATTCAACAAAATCTGGCTGAGATTCATCAGCAAATCACTCACGATTGTCAACAAGCTGACCGCACGTTGGGTTCGGTAAAACTGTTGGCGGTCAGCAAAACCAAACCATTTTCTGCAATTGCTGAAGCAGTTGCTGCCGGGCAAACTGCGTTTGGTGAGAATTATGTCCAGGAAGGCGTGGAAAAAATCCAGTATTTTCAATCACAACGAGTTCAGTTGGAGTGGCATTTTATCGGACCGTTGCAATCGAATAAAAGCCGTTTGGTGGCAGAACATTTTGACTGGATTGAAACCGTCGATCGGTTGAAAATTGCTGAACGCCTCAGTCAGCAACGTCCGACCGCACTTGCGCCGTTAAATGTGCTGATTCAAATCAATATCAGCGACGAAACCACTAAATCCGGCATTATGCCACTCGACTTACTGCCGCTTGCAACACAAATTGCTGCGCTGCCGAATTTGCGCCTGCGTGGTCTGATGGCGATTCCACAAGATAGTGACGATCTAAGCGTGCAGCAACAGGCTTTCAGCCGCATGCAACAGCTATTTCAGCAACTGCAACTTGCCCTGCCTGAACAGCAAATTGACACGCTATCATTAGGCATGAGCGGTGATATGGCGATGGCGATCAAGTGCGGTTCCACCCAAGTGCGGATCGGCACAGCGATTTTCGGCGCAAGAAGCTAACTCTCTGCGCCAAATCAATGCTATAATTTGCCCCTTTTTTTCAAATAATACATGGGGTCTGTTTATGTTTGGCTACGATCCAACGATTATCACTTTTACCATTTATATCATCGGCATGCTGCTGATTGGGGTATTGGCATACCGCTACACCAGCAACTTATCCGACTACATTCTCGGCGGGCGTAGTCTGGGCGGCTTTGTCACCGGCATGTCCGCCGGCGCATCGGATATGTCCGGTTGGTTGCTGATGGGGCTGCCCGGTGCGGTGTATGCTGCCGGACTGGTGGAGGCTTGGATTGCAATTGGCTTGACCATCGGCGCTTATTTGAACTGGTACTTCGTTGCCGGGCGCTTGCGGGTGTTTACCGAAAGCCACGATAATGCGTTGACGCTGCCAGAGTATTTTCAAGCCCGTTTCAGCTCAAAACAGGGCAATAACAACCACAAAATGTTAAAAATCGTTGCTGCCAGCATCATTCTGTTTTTCTTCACGATTTATTGTTCCTCAGGCGTTGTCGCCGGAGCACGCTTGTTTGAAAACCTGTTCGGCACACCTTACCAAACCGCACTTTGGTACGGTGCTCTCGCCACCATTATTTACACTTTTATCGGTGGCTTCTTAGCGGTCAGCTGGACTGACACCGTGCAGGCTACTTTAATGGTACTGGCGCTGATTATCACGCCGGTGATGGTGCTGTTTGCCATTGGTGGCATCGATGATTTTTCACAGGTCTTGGCAGCGGCAAGCAATGATCTGGGCAAAAACTTCACCGATATGTGGACAGGCACATCGCTGATCGGTTTATTCAGTTTATCTGCTTGGGGATTGGGCTATTTTGGGCAACCGCATATTTTGGCACGCTTTATGGCGGCGGAAAATGTGCGTTCATTGACCAGCGCACGACGCATCGGTATCTCATGGATGATTTTTTGCTTATTGGGCGCTGTCGGGGTTGGTTTTTTCGGGATTGCCTATTTCTACGCCCATCCAGACTTGGCAACAGCGGTCAACAACAATCGGGAACAAATCTTTATCGAACTGGCACGCCATCTGTTTAATCCGTGGATTGCCGGGGTGCTGCTGTCCGCAATTTTAGCCGCCGTGATGAGCACCTTAAGTTGCCAGCTGCTGATCTCCTCCAGTGCGATCACCGAGGATTTTTACCGTGGCTTTATTCGCCCCAAAGCCAGTGACAAAGAACTGGTGTGGTTAGGACGCTTGATGGTGTTGGCCATTGCGGTGATTGCGATTGCAATCGCCCAGAATCCGGAAAGTCAGGTGTTGAAACTGGTGGAACATGCCTGGGCGGGCTTCGGCAGCTCGTTTGGGCCACTGGTGCTGTTTTCGCTCTTTTGGCAACGCACTAACGCCAACGGTGCTATGGCGGGAATGATGACTGGCGCATTGGTGGTCAGTTTCTGGAATAGAGTGATTCCGGACAGCGGAATTTATGAAATGATCCCCGGTTTCATCCTGTCTTCACTGGCTATCGTGCTGGTTTCACTGCTGACTAAACAGCCGCAAAGCGATATTCTGGAGAATTATCAGAATGCTGATCGTCAATATAAAGCGAATCTTTAACGGCAATTTGAACGAGAAAATACCGCACGTTGTGCCAGTGCGGTATTTTACCTGTGAGTTTTAATCAAGCGTTCAGCCGCTGCAAAAGTGCGGTATACAGATTAACCCCGGTCAGCAGTTGCTGTTCATCAAAATCGAATTCGGCTTGATGGTGTCCGGCGGTGCGGTCGGCGCCAACAATAAAGTAAATCGCTTTGCCGCCGTGTTGCTGCACCCGTCGTCCGAGAATAGTCGCGTCTTCACTGCCGTTGAAGCTATAGGTTGGGGCAACTTGTGCCACGCCGGTCTCTTTTTGCGCCAACTCGCTGATTAATTCAACCAATTCAGCATCGTTATCGAGATCGACCGCTTCGCCCATAATTTCAGTTTCATAGTTCACATCAAAACTGATAGCGATACCTTTGGCGATTTGCAACACTTGATCCACCATATATTGATTGATCTCGGCATTTTCACCGCGCACCTCCAACTGCACTTCCGCAGTGGTCGGAATCACATTGCGCCCTTCGCCTGCTTTCAGCACCCCGACATTGATTCGAGTCATGCCGTCGCCGTGGCGCGAAATGCCGTGCAGTTGTGTCACCGCATGTGCCGCCGCCAGCAAAGCATTGCGTCCCAAGTGCGGTGCGGCACCGGCATGTGCCGGTTTGCCTTGATAGCGAATATCCATTTTTGTAGTGCAAAGAAATTTTTTCGGATTTGCAATAATCGTGCCGGAATCGGCACAGAAGCTGAGATGAGAGGCCGCAAAATAGTCGGCATCATCGATAATACCGCTGGCGGCAATTGCCGCTGCCCCACGCACACCTTCCTCCGCCGGCTGAAACACTAGTTTGATTTTACCGTTTAATTGCGCTTGGTTGTCCGCAATCCATTGCGCCACCCCCAAGCCGATCGCCATGTGTCCGTCATGCCCGCAGGCGTGCATAAAACCGTCATTTTGCGAGCGGAAACCCAATTTGTTGGGTAGATGATCCTCAAGTGCGGTTTCCTGCACATTGACACAATCGATATCGAAGCGCAGCGCCACCGTGTTACCCGCTCTGCCGGAATCAAAAATCGCCACACAGCCGGTATAACCGTCCATTTTCTCCAACCAGTTTTGATCGGCACCCCGCTCAATCGCCCGTTTTAATCCGACATCAACTACGGCTTGTTGCCGCCCGCGTACAAACTCAGGGTTGATAATTTGCTTGCCCAACCGCACTTCAAAGCCCATCTCAGACAAGTATTGTGCCAATTTAGTGGTGGTCAAAAATTCACACCAACCGGTTTCCGGAAATTGATGGAATTCCCGCCGCCACGCAATCAACTGTTGTGGATTAACGCCCATGCTACCCTCCCGCTATAACATAAACAGTGCCAAAAACAATACCGCCAGCACCATGCCCGGTGCAGTTCGTTTAATCATATCCACCGGATTCGCCATCGCCAAACCGGCACAGACAATGGTCACCCCGGCAATCGGCGAAGCCGTGCGGCCGATAGCACCGGCAATTGCAGCTGCCATGCCTAAATTGACATGAGTATAACCCAGCTCAACCGCATGCGGTGTCACCGCCGTATTGAAGGCTATCGCCGCCGCATCGCCGGAACCGGTGATGATGCCCATCAAAAACGGCCCAATAGTCGCCCCCCAACGGACAAATTCATTGGAAGATTTCAAAAATTCAATTGCCGAGTCAATCGCCCCGGTCGATTTCAGCCCGGCGACAAATACACTGGCGGCAATGATAATTCCCAACACGTTGGCATAGGAATTGCCCATGCCGTTGAAAAATTCATTGGTGATTTTCACCGGTGAAGCTCGAGTGACGATGATCGCATAAATCGCACCGATCAACATCGCTTCCGGCACCGTCATTTTGGTCCATGCCAGCCAAGAGATTTGTTGCAATTCAGTGCCGCCGATCACCAACAACACCACCGGAATCAACGGCGCCAGCGCATACAAAAAATTCACCTTGCTGAAATGTTGCTCTGCGTTTTGGTTTTCCGCCAAATATTCATCACGGAATTTTTTGTGATAATCGCCCAAAGCCACAGCTAAAATCGTCAATACTACCGCACCGATTGCGCCGGCAATAATGGTGTAAGGCGCATGGCTCAGGTTCACTTGGGTCACCGTCAAACCCGACATTTCACTGATCATTGCCGAGTGAGAAGAACCGGGACTCATCATCGAGCCGAATGTTCCTGCCAAAATTGCCGCCCCGGCGGTTGCCGGACGCACGCCAGCCGATTTCAGCACCGGTATCAAGGTTGCACCCACCGCCGCCGCACAACCGGCCGCCGACGGAATGGCGATATTGATAAAAAAAGTTAGAATCGTCGCGATCGGAATCAGAAAAAATTTCAAACCGCTCAAAGGTTTAGTCAACAAATGTACCAAGTGCATATCGCATTCGGTATATTTCATCACATAGGCAAAGCCCATGCTGGAACAAATTGCCATAATCAACCCGGCACTGGTCATACTTTTGGCAAATTCTGCCAATACGCCCATCGGATTCAGGGTGAGCACTGCCATCACTAAACCGACGCCCAACAGCACCGTGCGGGTTTCATATTTTTTAATCAACAGATAAATGGTCACGACGATGCCCAATAACGCAATGCCCATCTTTAATTCGCTCATTTACAACCTCCAACCAACTAAACTCATTCATAATTGAACGTGGAGTTGACCGCAATGGTTTCCATGTCCATTTTCCCATTGAAACGCAAAATATCGTCAAAGCCCAATACCGTTGCGGTGTGATCACGAATGTGCAACGCCGTACCTTCCGGCAAGGCGTACACCACCGCTTTCGGGTTGACCAGCAAAAACTCATTTAACCGCTCTTCGCGACTTTCGCCGTTATGCCCCTGTATTTTGCCGGAGATAAAGTGCGGGTTGATTTGTGCCGGAAACAGGTTCAAGGCTTCAAATGACGGCGGATAGACAATCGGCATATCGTTGGTGGTCATAATTGAAGCGCCGGCAACATTCGCCCCGGCACTCCAGCCGAAATACGGCGTGCCGCTATTCACTTTTGCCCGAATCGGTTCCAGCAGATTGTGCCGATACAGCTGATTTAACAGACAAAACGTATTGCCACCACCAATGGCAATCGCATCAGCTTGTTCAATAATGTCGCTGGGATCTTGAGCCTGATGGATGGAAAGAATGTTCATTTCCAGTGCTTGCAACGCCTGCTTAACCGCCTGTTCATATTGTTCATAACTGCGACTGATACCGGCATAAGGCACGAAAGCCAAAGTTTTGCCGCGATAATCGGCTAAAAAACGGCTAATCCAAGGGATACAATGCACCAAATATTCGGTGTTGCGATACTTGGAACCGCTCATTAACAGCATTTTTTTGACACTCATCAGCATACTCCTTTATTTAGTCATAATTAGGGCGTATTTAACGATTTGATTTTACATCAAGTCATTTTTGTTTATAGTGAAGTTGATCATGCTTTCAACAAACGTTTTGTAAAACTATGCGGACAACCGGGAGAAATTCTTATGACAATCAATATGCAGCGGGTAAAAACCGTGATCAATCACTTAGCCGCCATTTCCGCCGAAAGCGACGGATTGACGCGTTTGGCATTCAGCCCGCAAGATTCACAGGCGCGTGATTATTTGCTCGATCTCTGTCGGCAGCATGCATTGACGATTCGCATTGATCAAATCGGCAATATGACGATCCGCCGTGACGGCAAGCAAAACGATCTGCCCGCGGTGGCATTCGGTTCACATATCGACACAGTGATCAATGCCGGAAAATTCGACGGACCGCTTGGCACCATTGCCGGCTTGGAAATCCTGTTGCAATTGTGTGAAAAACAACAGCAAACCCGTTATCCATTGGAATTAATCATTTTTACTTGCGAAGAGTCCAGCCGTTTTAACTATGCTACTTTGGGCAGTAAGGTAATGTGCGGTGTCAGCAAGCAAGCGGATTTAGCCCATTTGCAAGATAAAAACGGGATTAGCCTCGCCACCGCACTTCAACAAATCGGCTTGGATTTTCAGCAAGTCGATCAAGCCAAACGCTCCGCTGCTGAGTTTAAATGCTTTTTTGAATTGCATATTGAACAGGGACCTCGTCTGGAAAATGAACAAAAAACCATCGGTGTCGTCACCGGCATTGCGGCACCGATTCGCTGCATCGTGAAAATTCAAGGCCAAGCGGATCACTCCGGCGCAACGGCAATGAATTATCGCCATGATGCATTATTAGGCGGCGCCGAATTAGCATTGGAATTGGAGCAAGCCGCGATTCGTGCCGGACACGCCACTGTCGCCACAGTGGGACAACTGCAGGTTAAACCGGGCGTGATGAACGTGGTGCCGGGCTATTGTGAATTATTGATCGATATTCGCGGCACTGATATTACCGCACGGGAAAGCGTATTTTCTGCCTTACGACAAAAAATCGATAAGGTCAGCCAACAACGCGGCTTACAGATCGAACTGCAACTGATTTCGCGCGATCAACCTATCATCTTGGATACAGACATGGTTAATACGGTTGAGCAAGCTGCGGCAGACTTAGGCTATACCTATGAAATTATGCCAAGCGGTGCCGGACACGACGCCATGCACATGGCAACCCTATGTCCGACCGGTATGATTTTTGTGCCGTCACGCCAAGGCATCAGCCACAATCCGTTGGAACACACCGATTGGCAAGATGTGGAGGCGGGCATCAAAGTGCTGCAAGCGGTGGTGCTACAACAGGCAGAGCTGATATGAAATCGCAACAAGGCGATACTCTTGTGCAAGCAATTATTGTATAACAAGCTAATCTGACCTCGATTTTTAATATCAGGAGGTACAAATGCGAATGTTAAAATGGATAGCCGGCGGAATCTGCTTATTCAGCGGCTTATTTTCAACAGTACAAGCCAATATGACTACGCCAAAACACACGCCACAACAATTGCAACAGCAGCAACAAACTCAGCAGGCGATTTTGCTGGATGTACGCAGTCTTGAGGAGTTTAATGCCGGACATTTGCAAAGTGCGGTTCATATTCCCCACGATCAAATTGCGGCACAAATCAGTCAGATAAGCAGTGATAAACAGCAACCGATTTATGTTTACTGCCGCAGTGGGCGCCGCTCCGAATTGGCAAAAGCCGAATTAGAAAAGTTAGGCTATCATAATGTGATCAACCTAGGCGGCTATCAACAGTTGCAAGCCTATGGTTTCAAATAGAAAACCATAGAAAAGCAAAGTGCGGTTCTGCTCAAACCGCACTTTAAAAATAAACAGACCCTATTTTAAACCGATAATCCGCCAACGGTTATGCGACAAACCGTCGATTTTGCCTTGCTTCACCTGGGTAATATAGTCGATCATCATATTTTGAATAGTGCCGGCTTCACTGCCTAAAGCCACTTTCGATTCCCATAAAACCGGAATGGTCTGTCCTGCAAAAATTCCCCCTGTTTTGCTGAGTTGCCCAAAGCGGTAGGAGTTCATACCGACTTTTAATTTGAGTTCATCCGTCACCGGGCGTCCGTCAGCTAAGGTTAAATCAACAATTTTATGTCCGCTTGGCTGGGTTAAATCAATGTTATAGTTGACCCCACCAAAAATATCGAAGGTCACATATTTGGATTTTCCACGCTCTGGATCATAACGATAAGCCGTATCGCCTGCTTCAATGGTATTAAAATAGTCGGCTGACCACTCCATATACTGCTTCAGCTGTTTGCCGCTCAACTCATACACCGTCACATCACCGCCGGCATAACGGTAGTTATAAATAATATCTTTTTTCTTAATCGGCCCTTTATCCAAACGTACCGTTTCATGATCAAAGGCAAAGGAAACCACATCAGCTTTGCTGTAATGTAATTCGACGTCGGTAATCAGCGACGATAACCCTGTATCTTGTGAAAAAGCAACGGATACCCCATGATTTTTCTGTTGCAAAACCATGTCATTGGCGGTTTCACCAATCACGACATTATTTAAGCGTCTTAACTCGTCATGATAAGGTTGGTAAATGCTGACGATTTCAGGATCGGCATCCAGCGCTTTCACCGGCACCGTTTTTGCCGCTTTTGACAACAGTTTAACCTGCTGTTTCTCATCAATATCAAAGGTTAAATCCACTTCAGAAACCACCGTGCCGTAACGGTGCGGCTCGGTGATTAACACATTATTAATGGTTTCGCCGGGTATATTTTGGTGCATATGCCCGGCAATAATCACATCAATCCCCTCAACCGCATTGACCAGATCCCTAACGCCGGTTGCGGCAATGTTGTTTTCATTCTCAATGCCCATGTGGGCAACCACAATAATCGCATCGACATGCCGGGCTTTTAACGCCGCAATTTGCTGCTTGGCTTCCTCAATCGGCGAGCTAAATTTCATCGCGTTTAAGTGTCCGGTATCCTTTTCAAAGATCGCCGACATCGGCGTAGTCAAACCGATAATACCCAGTTTCACCCCGTCTTTTTCAATAATCGTGGTTGGGGCTAAATAACGCTCGCCGGATTGATGATAAAAATTAGCGGTAATTTTTTGTGCGTTGATATCTTGCAAAATAGCATCTAACGCTGGCATACCAAAATTAAACTCATGATTTCCCAACACAAAAATATCATAACCCATCGCATTTAATACTTTCGGAATCGGATTGTCTTGGTAGTACTCCGGGGTTTTGGCAAACACTTCCACTTGGTTATCCTGAATCGCATCGCCAACATCAATCAAAACCACATTATCATGCTGCTGCTTCACACGCTTAACATAACTGGCAATCTGGGCATAAGATCCCGAACGATCTTCAACATCAGCCCCATAGCTCCAAGGCACCACTCGTCCATGCACATCGGAGGTTCCCAGTAATTTGATGTTAATCTCTTTAGCAACCACAGTGCCCGCCATCGACAACACCAATAAGCTGCTCATTATTTTACGCATTATAGACCCCTTTTATTTTTTATCTATTTTATGAAGCACACCACACTTGAACGGCTAATAACCTTGCAAATATGCCGTTTCTACCAATTTCACACCGAGAAATGCCAAACTGAAACGCTGTTCGTCGCACACCGACCAAAACTGAATACCGTTTTCTAATGCTTGCACATCACTGATATGCAGTTGATCTTGTTCTTGATACTGTTCGCCATTGGTCACCGGCGTGACAATGTGTTCCTCATGCCACACAAGCCATTCGTTTTGTTGCCATGCCGCTTGCCATTGCCCCACGTCGGTTTGGTAGTCGGAAAGTGCGGTTACTTGTTGTGCTAAGCCGTAGAAAACCGCACTTTGCACTTGGTGGATCACCAATTGAATGTCACTGTTTGGCAGGATTTTTTGGAACTGTTGCAGCAAGCGCTCGCTGCTGTACAGTTTGAACGGCGCTGCATCAAATGCCAACCGCACTTCGCCCTCGTCCAACGGGATCCCGTTCAATAAACGTGCCGTCTGTCCCGCCAATTTTTTCACCTGCTCGGCATTCACATACGATGCCGGCAACATTGAGGTAACCAACACCCTATTAATATTCCCTTGCAGTAACAGCTCACCTGCGGCAAGCAGTAACTGGCTGATTTGTGGATCGGCAAGCGCCACGATATTGCGGTTACGCAGTTCGGACAGTTGCTCGTCATTAAAACCCGGCACGATTAACGGCACATCTTGCAATGCCGCACACACACCGTTGAGGTCGATCACCACACAGCCGCTGTCCGCCGCTTGCGCCAGATAACCGGCGTGTTTGGCTTCTCCGGCAAAAAATAGATATTGCTTATCCGACCAATCAAGCTCTTCAATATTTTGCTGCTCCACCGCACGGTTATTAAAGCGCAAGCCCTGCTCCTCACCGAACGGATAAATCTCGGCAACGGTTATTTTCTCGACAGATAACTCGCTTTGTTCTAATAAATCTGCGATCTTCTCCGCCAACTCGAACTCTGCGGCGATGACAATATTCAGTTTTGTTTGCATCTTTTCCCCTATTTTCTAAAACAGTGCTACAATAATTGGCGGCTATTCTACGGAATTTCCGGCAATAAGTCTGTAAAAGAATCGAGAGTTACCCCATGACACCGGCAATTAATTACCTGAAAAAACAAAAAATTTCACATACGATCCACAGTTACCAACACGACCCACACAACACCGATTTCGGGCAAGAGGCGGCAGAAAAATTGGGCCTCAGCCCCGATCAAACCTACAAAACCCTGTTGGTCGCAATAAATGGCGATCAGAAAAAACTGGCGGTGATGGTGCTGCCGGTGTCGCATTTGTTAAGCCTGAAAAAAGCCGCCAAAGCGCTGAAAGTGAAAAAGGTAGAGATGGCAGAAATCGATGCCACACAAAAATCGTCCGGCTATCTGGTCGGCGGCATCAGCCCGATCGGACAGAAAAAAGCCTTGCCCACCTTTATTGATCAAAGTGCGGTTGAGTGGGATGTGATCTACGTCTCCGGCGGCAAACGCGGTTTGGATATTGCCTTGAGCGCACAGGATTTGGCATTGGCAACGAAAGGGGCATTGGCAGATTTGAGGGATGAGTGAATAGTGTTTAATAAATGCGTTCACGTACCACTTTATCTGGATAGCAATTCCCACGCCTTTAGGTCACCATTACTCAAACGTTCTGCAACTTGCTGTAGTAGGGCTTCAGGGGCGGATTCAATACAATTGTTTATCTTCTGCAATCTGCTCGTCGAGCATTGCCAGCTCTTTGCTCGTCCAATGTTCATCTTCTTTATGGATAACAAAATCAGTATTCACAATAACAATCGGCATAGCTTACTCCTTTGCTCACTTTGTTTATATTTTAATCACTATACTTGATTAAATCAATCAAACTGATTTATAGCCGAAAAAGACTAACAACTACGCTCCAACGTCTTCGCCAGTTCGGTTGCCAGCATTTGTTGGGTATGTTCGGCGAGATCACGGCGTTCTTTTGCTGTGGCATCAATCGCTTCAAAAAAATTGAGTTCAATCACACCGCACTTTTGTGCTGCCAGATCTTTTAGGGATTGCACCAGACTGATATCGCCGTAATACGCCATGGTACGGTTGACACCACCGTTTTGCGCCGGATAGAAACACAGTACTGGCCAAATCTTAGCTTCAGCGTCAATCGCCGCCTGAAAGAAACTGCTTTTGAACGGCAACACCTGATCGCCGATGGTTGATGTGCCTTCCGGAAACAGGGTGATCTGTGCGCCGTTGCGAAGTGCGGTTGCCACGCCGTCAACTTTGCCCTGTGTACTGCCGTTGCCACGTTGACGCGACACAAACACTGTGTTGGCTTGCGCTGCCAGATAGCCGATAATCGGCCATTTGCGCACATCGTCTTTGGCTATAAACTGCCCCGGCAACACGGCATTGATGGCAAAAATATCCAACCAAGAAACGTGATTCGAGATAAACATCGAGCCTTTGACTTGTGATAAGTGCGGTACGTTATGGGCGTTGACCTGAATGTTAAACACCCGCAAAATATTTTGCGACCAGCGTTGAATCCGCGCCAATTTTTGTTGTGGCGTGCACCAACGAAACAACACCAACATTTGAAACACACCGCTTAACAGATAGTACATAATCCATGATAAGCGCCAAAAAACTCGCAACGTTTGCATAATCCGCCTTATTTTAACTGTGCCGATCAACGACAGAAATGCTTTAAATAACGTTCGTCCAGACGGGTGATCGGCATCATAATCAACACGTCCGCCGAGTTGAAATCCGGATCCCAAGCCGGTTCACCGCAAATATAGGCGCCGGCACGCAGATAGCCTTTAATCAGCGCCGGTGTGGAAACCTCTAAATCCTGTTGCAATTTATCCAATTGCACCGGCACATGCGGAAACACCCGATATTCCAACGGCGATAGATATTTTTTCTCCAATTTACGGTACAGGCTCGCTGCGCTGTGGCCGCCGTCGCTCATGCTGATACTGCCGCAGCCGATCATATACGACAGATTCTCCAAGTGCATGAATTTAATCAATCCGGTCCACAACAGCAACACGACACCGCCGTTGCGGTAGTCTTTATGCACGCAAGCCCGTCCCAATTCGACAGTACGATCTAAAATATGTTCGATTCGACTGAGATCAAACTCGCCAGCACTGTACCAGCCGCCGACTTTGCGTGCGCCTTCAATGGTCAACAGACGATAGCAACCGACAATGCGTCCGTTGTCTTCATCACGGACAATTAAATGCTGGCAATGTTCATCATATTTATCAATATCCAAACCGTTTATACTCTGAATTTTCGCCCCCATTTCATTGGCAAAAATCTCGTAGCGCAAGCGTTGCGCCTCTTCAATTTCGGCTTGAGTGGATGCCAGCGTCACCACTAAGCGCTGGTTGTCAACCACACTGTGTTGTTCGATATGATGTTGCAACACAAGTTCTCCTTAACCTAAAACTCACATTATCACGACTAATTTAGGGCGTTATCATATCATTCTTGCGTATTTCGTAAAACATTTATTGGTGAACGGCGGTAAAGCAGCAACGACGGCAGCAATGCCAGCACAATGGCAAAAATAAAATTAAACACAATAAACAGGTATTCCTCTTCGCCCAAACGCACCGGCAATACAAAGCCGCTTTGTCGGCTCAAATGCTGTGAGATGAGCTGCGCAGCGACATAACCAATCGCTGTGCCGAGCAGCATTGCAACAGCTATCATCACGATCAAGGCAAACCAAATCAGCAAGAAGATCTTAGCACGTGGTGCACCGAAAATCCGCCACGCTGCCACCTGTTTTTGTCGATTTTGCAAATACAGCACAATGATCATCAAAAGTGCGGTTGCGACCAACACTTGCGTGACGATAGACACCCACAGCAACACTTCTTTGCTGTCGCCTAACACGCCATACACCCGCACCAGCACTTCCGCCGGAAATACGGCTTGGGTGGTCTCGGTTTTATATTGGCTGCGCAGTTGATAAGCACCGGCAAAACTTTGCGGCTTAATCACCACCGCCGACATGCCCAACTCTTCAATCGCATGGCTGTGATCATGGTCGTGGTCGTGATCATGGTCGTGGTCGTGATCATGCTCATCGCCATAGCCCGGCGGTCCGTCATGCTCGTGCGCGTGATGATCATGGTCATGATGTTGATGAACATCCCAGACACTGGTAATCGGCACCAATAAGGCTTTATCCCAAATGCTGCCCTCTGGCGGTAAAATACCGACAACCGTATAACTAATCTCGTCATGGGCGTGGTGATTGGCTTCACCCAATTGACCGTGCATCGGGCTAAAACTGTCACCGAGCGCTAAACCGCTCTTGGCACCTACCACCGCTTCATAATCTTTTTCAAACGCTCGTCCGACGGCAAGTTGGCGATTGCCGCCGTCGAGCACAAGTGCGGTATTAGTGCCGACAATCGGCATACCTTGATAGTAGTCGCCGAATGCCAACGGTGCTGCCCAATCGGCCTGCGGATTAGCCTCAATCTCCTTAAAAACGGCGGTATCCAACAGATTTAACGGCGACGGTTGTAAAAACACGGTACTTAGCACCAACTGCACTTCGCTGCCTGGCGCACCGATCAGCAAATCAAAGCGATCCGCCGCTTGCGCACTGCCTTCACGCAATGCACGCTCCTGCAAACTGACGGTGATACTCAATGCAGTTGACAACGCAATCAGAAAAATAATCAGCAGGCTGCCGAATTTGCTCTTTTTAAAGTCAAGTAATAACAGTTTTAGCATTAACATAGTTGCGCTCCTGTTTGCTGATCCGACATGATAACCCCGTTTTGAAGCAACAGTCGGCGTTGCAGCTGTTCGGATAAGAAACGATCATGGGTCGCCACCAGCAAGGTACACTTCTCTTTTTCACTGATTTCCAATAATAAACGGGCAATATTGCGGCTGTTTTCCGCATCCAGACTGGCGGTCGGTTCATCGGCGATAATCACCTGCGGTTGCGCCAACAGCGCTCGCGCAATCGCCACTCGCTGCATTTCACCGCGCGATAATTTGGCGACATCACTGTGCCGCCGTGGCATGTTCAGCTGTTCCAGCAAAGATTCCGCCCGCTGTTTCAGCGCATCGGATATGCGCCAGTGACGAAAAGCCAACGGCAGTAACACATTTTCCAACGCACTCAAGCCGTTGGTCAGATAAAAATCCTGCATCACCATGCCGACATGTTGAAAACGCCATGTATCGCAAGCGGTGGCTGAAAGTGCGGTCAGCTCTTGTTGCTGCCATTTCACAGAACCGGCTGTCGGTTTTAATAATCCACTGATGATATTTAAAAATGTGCTTTTTCCACAGCCGGAAGGTCCCATCACCGCAATTTGTTGTGCGGCGGGAATGGATAAGTGCGGTATCGCCAAAATTGGTTCTGGCAATGCCGCAATGTTGACGGTCAAATCCTTAATCTCTAACATTTGATCTCCTGTCAAACTAAAAAGCCTGTTTTATAATTTCTTGAATCTGGCATTGGTAATGCGTAGCAAGCTGACAAAGCCGGTTTGCGGATCGGTCCACGAGCCGTATTCCAATTTTCCTGTCACCTTGATCATGGCATTGTTTTGTACGAACGGTTGTTTTTCATCCAAATACACCACCACAATATCGGCAGGCCAATCGGCATCGGAAGAACAGAACGGACACAGTGCCATCGGTGCTTTGGTCAGCACAAAAAACTGTGCGTCGGCTTTCAGCGGCGGTGCCATAAAGCCGTTCATCTCCACGGTCTGATCTTTCAGATCTTTGACTTTTTGGGAAAATTCCATGCCCAACACCGAGATTTTGCCGTATAACTCATCAAAGGTTAGCGAGGGCGCCGCCAAAGCTGGCAGTGTCAATAACACCAAGCAAACACCTGCCAATCGCTGCTGTAAACGACGTAATGAAAACAGCGGGGTCGCCCCCGCTTGATTGGATTGTAAAATGTTGTTCACCATTCAAATTCCATTATTTTTGTGCGTTATTAATCGCTAAACTGTCCACAATCACCTTGAAAATATCCGAGTTTTCCATATAACCCTTGATCGCTTCCGAGCCAGGCCCTTGCGCCTGAATCACGATATCATCGATCGCATGCACCCCGGTGGATTCGCTTTTCGGCAGAATACCGGTGCGCAACACTGCCCCCGGAATATTTTTATAGGCTTCATTGGCAACGTATTCGTCTTTTTCGTTTTTCAACGCCGGAACGAATTGACCGTCGAGTTTCGGACGGAAAGTTTCGTAATAATCCGGATAGTTATTGAAGAAAACCGCCAGACGTTTGCTGACATCCAGTTTATCCGGATAGCCATCACCGTTTTTGTCTTCATAATTCGGGTAACCCGCTGCCGCATACACACCGACTTTTTCACGCATTTCATCGCCCGGTTTGTCGTCGTCGACCGTACCGATCAATGAAATGCCGTGGGTGTGATCACCGGTGACGATGATAAGGGTGTCAGGGTGGGTTTCGGCAAATTTTTTCGCAATATCAATTGATTGGTCAAACATAATCGTACTCATGATCGCGCGCTCCCAATCCAACGGATGCGAGGCTTTGTCGATTAATGATGATTCGACCACCAGCACAAAACCGTCCGGATTTTGTGACAGCACATCAAGTGCGGTTTGGGTCATAGTGGTCAAGTCCGGTTGATCAGGGAATTTTTTGCTCACGCCGTTATCGGTCAGGAAACGACGATCCAGCACGGTGTCCATGTTTCCGGTGTGGAACAAACCCAGCAATTGTTTGGTGTCTTGCGGAATCGAGGTCAGTTCAGTATTGCTGGTGACCAGTTTATAACCGTCATTTTTGAACATTTCAACGTAGTTCAACTCGTCTTTACGCTTTGAACCGGGTACGCTTTGTGGTAGAAAATACGCCGAACCGCCGCCCAAAATCACATCCGGTTTCACCTCAAACAACATGCCGGTGATTTTGTCTTTGTCGGCACGGCGGCGGGTATGGGCAACCACCGCAGCTGGCGTGGCATCTTGGATTTCAGAATCGGTGACTATGCCGACGCTTTTGTTGGTTTTACGTTTAATCACTTCGCCCAAGGTCTCTTGTTTCGGGTGATTCAAATTATCATCTGAACGGCTGACATACACCCCCAGTGCGTTAATCGCCGATTTGTGTCCGGTCATGTAGGCGCTCATGGTGTTGGCACTGTCGGCAGTGATGGCATCGGTGCTCGACGTGCCGATAAAACCGGTAATCGGTAAGGTATCCATCGCCAATAAACTGTTGGCTTTCCCTTCCGTCACGCCTTTAGAGAGAATCCGCGCACCGGTGCGGTGCGCCACCGATAAGCCGTCGCCCAAGAAGAAGATCACATTTTTGGCTTTCGCCACGTCCGGGGTTTGATAAACCGTCCAGTTGACCGCACTTTGCTGTTCTCCGGCTTTGGCTTCGACTTTATAATCGCCAGCTTGTTTGATGCTGACATTACGCAGCCACAATGCAGACACATCTTTGCCGTCTTCTTTTTCGATAAATTCAACGTTGCTGCTGCCTAACACGTCTTTGAAATCATTACCGTTAATTAAAATGCTGACTTGATCCGGGCTGACGATTTCATCGAATTCCACTTTGAAATCGAATTTGCCGTCCGCCATCATAGTGGCGCGATCAATCGGATAGATGGTCTGCGCCACCGCACTTAACGGCAGAGCTGCCAGCACAAAGGGTAATAAATAGCGTCGCTTCATGGTTGTCTCCTTATGTTTATTAAAATAGGCACTCAATAGCTGAGGCGTACCTACTATACAAAAGAAATGTGACAGAAATATGACAGCAACAAGCAAGGTAACCCTAAAAACACGACGTAGAGTACAAGGTTTTAAACCGCACTTTGTGCTTTGAATTTGTTTCTAAATGAAAGTGCGGTATGGTTGGTTTTTATTCCCCATCTGTAGTGCCTGAGCGTTTGCGTGAAGATTTCAAGCTCAATTTGTCGTGTCTGAGCGCAGCGAGTTTACAAATTGAGCGTAGAAATTAGCAAAGGCGAAGAATAGCACTACAATTGGGACGTGTTTCTTTGGCTACTTTCTTTGCACGAGCAAAGAAAGTATGCTCGCCATCGGCGAAACCCGATTCGGATTTCACACTGCTGAGCTTTATGTTAAGATACTGCTTTTACGATAACACCCCCAACCCAAGACCAGCCCAAAATGCGAGATTTCCATTCCACCTCCTCCGGCAATCATGCTAATGTTATTGCCTTTGCTTTTTTATTAATGGCATTTTTGACCGGGATCGGCTCGGCATTCCAACTGCCGGTGCTAAGCCTGTTTTTATCGCAGGAAGTGCAGGCCAGCCCGATGGCGGTCGGCTTCTTTTACTCCTTTAATGCCGTGGTCGGGATCATAATCGGGCAGCTGCTCGGCAACTACTCCGACCGCCAACCGGATCGGCGCAAGATCATTTTGATCTGCTGTTTTATGGCAGCTGCCGGCTATTTTATCTTTGCCTTCAGCCGCAATTACTACATCCTGATCACCTTTGCCGTCGTGCTGTTCGGCTTAGGTTCGGCATCGAACCCGCAAATTTTTGCTTTTGCGCGCGAATACGCCGACAGCAGCCGTAAAGAAGCAGTGATGTTTTCCACCATTATGCGCACACAAATTTCATTGGCATGGATTGTCGGACCGCCATTGGCGTTTTCTTTAGTGGTTGGTATGGGCTTTGAAGTGCTGTTTTCAATTGGCGCATTGACTTTTATCGGCAGCGGACTGCTCGCCCTGTTGCTGCTGCCTAAATTACCACGGCAAACAAGTGATCATTCCACGACAACAAAAACACAAGCGCCGCAACAAAACCGCCGCTCGACACTGTATTTGTTCCTTGCCACGATGCTGATATTTTGCTGCAACAGCATTTATTTAATCAATATGCCGTTATATGTAATCAAAGAATTACAGCTGGAAGAGAAACTGGCAGGTATTTTAATGGGCACTGCTGCCGGTTTAGAAATTCCGATCATGTTACTTGCCGGTTATCTGACCCGTTATATCAACAAAAAACGGTTAGTTCAGTTTGCGATTGTCTGCGGATTGGTGTTTTATCTCGGCTTGTTGCGAATTGAAAATCCATGGGGCTTAATCGCGTTACAGCTGTTTAATGCCGTGCTGATCGGAATTATCGCCACGATCGGCATGCTCTATTTTCAAGATTTGATGCCACAGCAAATGGGTGCCGCAACCACACTGTTTACCAATGCCGCCAAAAGCAGTTGGGTGATCGCCGGCCCGATCGCCGGTGCAATTGCCGAAATCTGGGATTATGCCTCAGTGTTCTATTTCTGTCTGCTGTTCATTCTGTTGGCATTCATCTGCATGTGGCGAGTCAAAGCATGTTAAAGCCTGTTTCATCGGCTACGAATACTGCTGCTAATGCCGAAATCAAAGGGCATCTTATTGTGCTGTTCACCATTTTGGTGTGGGGTATGACCTATGTTGCCACCAAGGTATTATTGCAAGATTTCCGACCGTTAGAAATTCTGCTGATCCGCTTTGCCATCGGCTTTACCGCACTTTGCCTGATCTATCCGCGCAAACTGCCTTTTGTCGGCTGGCAGCAAGAAGCCTATTTCGCCGCTGCCGGGCTGAGTGGCATCACCTTGTATTTTTTATTGGAAAACATCGCTCTGCTCTACACCCAAGTCAGCAATGTCGGGATTATTATTGCCGTGGCGCCACTGCTGACCGCGCTGTTGAATATGCTGTTTTTAAACGGCAAGAAACCAGATATTCACTTTTTCAGCGGCTTTTTGCTGGCGATGCTCGGCATTGCCTTGATCAGCCTGAAAAGCAGTGAAGAGTTGCAAATTAATCAGACTGCTGACAAAGTC
>NZ_VDHB01000093.1:0-25029 GCF_006227735.1 Testudinibacter sp. 'clade 2' | reverse complement strand
AGTTAAACACAGTTGCTACATTTAGGGCAATACTTCCGTCACAATTAAAATCTTGTATTCTGCGTCGTGTTTTTCGGATTCCCTTGTGAACTGCCTGAGCGGGTGTGAAATTTGTAGGGAAATTTTTTTGTTTGAGCGAAGCGAGTTTGCCCGCGTAGCGGGCGCATTAAAAATTTTCCGTTAAGCAAATTCACACTAAGCGAAGATCAGCAGTTCATTAGGGTGTGCTTTCTTTTGCCTACTTTTCTTTGCACAAGCAAAGAAAAGTATGGTCGTCGCGAGGCGAAATAGCGATAGTGATTAAAAAAGTCGCCATCAGCGAAACCCGATAGTTAAATTTTAAACGAAAAGTGTAAATCAAACCAAACCGCACTTTTCCCCTTGAAATCCAATCAACAGCTCCCATATCTATCTCATTCATTTTATGTTTAACCAATAGAAAAACAGGAAATAACAATGAGCACTAATCAAGAAACTCGTGGTTTTCAATCTGAAGTCAAACAGTTACTGCAACTGATGATTCACTCCCTCTATTCCAATAAAGAAATCTTCCTGCGCGAGCTGATTTCCAACGCCTCCGATGCAGCGGATAAATTGCGCTTCAAAGCTCTGTCCGCCCCGGAATTATACGAAGGCGACGGCGATCTGAAAGTGCGGGTCAGCGCCGACAAAGACAAAGGCACCTTGACCATCAGCGATAACGGCATCGGCATGAACCGTGAACAAATTATCGATCACCTCGGCACCATTGCCAAATCCGGCACCAAAGAATTTCTTAACAGCTTAGGCGGCGATCAAGCCAAAGACAGCAAACTGATCGGGCAGTTCGGGGTCGGTTTCTACTCTGCCTTTATCGTTGCCGACAAAGTCACGGTGAAAAGCCGTGCCGCCGGGGAAAGTGCGGTTCAGGGCGTGTTGTGGCAGTCTGCCGGCGAAGGCGAATATGATGTCGCCGACATCGAAAAAGCCGAGCGCGGCACCGAAATCACCTTGCACTTGCGTGAAGATGAAAAAGAGTTTCTCGACGACTGGCGTTTGCGTCAAATCATCAGTAAATATTCCGATCATATTGATCTGCCGGTAGAGCTGCTGGTCAAAGAGTTCGATGATGAAGGCAAAGAAAGCGGCGTAAAATGGGAAAAAATCAACAAAGCACAAGCGTTGTGGACCCGCAATAAAGCCGAGATCAGTGACGAAGAATATCAAGAGTTCTACAAGCATCTCAGCCACGATTTCAGCGACCCGCTGCTGTGGGCGCACAATCGTGTCGAAGGCAAACAAGAATACACCAGCCTGCTGTATCTGCCGACCAAGGCGCCTTGGGATCTGTTCAACCGCGAACATAAACACGGCTTGAAGCTGTATGTACAACGGGTGTTTATTATGGACGATGCCGAACAGTTTATGCCGAACTACCTGCGTTTCGTCAAAGGCTTGATTGATTCCAACGATCTGCCGCTGAACGTGTCGCGTGAACTGTTGCAAGACAACAAAGTCACCGCTGCGCTGCGCAAAGCCCTGACCAAACGTGCCTTGGGTATGATTGAAAAATTGGCAAAAGATGAAGATAAACAAAAATACCAAAACTTCTGGCAAGAGTTCGGCTTGGTGCTGAAAGAGGGCTTGGCGGAAGATCACGCCAATCAGCAAGAAGTGGCTAAACTGCTGCGGTTTGCTTCCACTCACAACGACAGCAGCGAGCAAAACGTCTCATTGCAAGACTACGTTGCACGCATGAAAGAGGGGCAGAAAGCGATTTATTACATCACCGCCGACAGCTACATCGCCGCCAAAAACAGCCCGCACTTGGAACTGTTTAACAAAAAAGGCATCGAAGTTTTGCTGCTGTCCGACCGGATCGACGAGTGGGCATTGGGCTATTTCAACGAATTTGACGGCAAACCGCTGCAATCGGTGACGAAGTCCGATTTGGATCTGGGCGATCTGGCCGATAAAGCGCAAGAAGAAGCACAAAAAGAACAGGATAAAAACTTCGGTTCGTTTATCGAACGAGTGAAAGGCTACTTGGGCGAGCGGGTAAAAGAGGTGCGTTTGACTCACCGTCTGAGCGATACACCGGCGATTGTCTCCACCGACAACGATCAGATGACCACGCAAATGGCAAAACTGTTCGCCGCCGCTGGACAACCGGTACCGGAAGTGAAATATACGTTTGAGTTGAATCCGGAACATCCGCTGGTCAAGAAAACCGCAGATACTGCCGATGAGAATGCCTTTGGCGAATGGATCGAGCTGCTGTTTGACCAAGCCATGCTGTCCGAACGTGGTGCCTTGGAGAACCCGACAGCGTTTATCAAACGCATTAATAAACTGCTGGCATAATCTCTTTACGCCTTAAAGCATAAAGTGCGGTCAAGTCTGATGATTTGACCGCACTTTTTAGTATATGCGCTTGAGCGTCTTAAAAATAGGTATAACGCACCAGATGGAAAAATACCGGTGCGGCAAACAGCACTGAATCAATGCGATCCATAATGCCACCGTGACCGGAAATCATCGTGCCCCAATCTTTGGCGCCCATGCTGCGTTTGACGGCTGACAGCGACAAACCGCCAAGAAAGCCACAAATCACTATCACTAACGAAAACAGCGCAGCATAGCCGATACTGAACGGCGTGATCCACCAAAGTGCGGTGCCGATCGCCACCGCAATCGCACCGCCACCGAACAAGCCTTCTACGGTTTTGCTCGGGCTGACATTCGGTGCCAATTTATGTTTGCCGAACAATTTACCGACCACATATTGGAATACATCGCTCAACTGCACCACAATTAACAGATACATCAACAGCAATAAGCCTTGTCCTTGAAACTCCAAGTTCTGTAACAATAGCAGTGCCGGAGCGTAACTGAGGCAATAAATCGTCAACATCATGCCCCACTGGATTTTGGTGGTGCGCTCAAAAAAGGCCTGCGTATCGCCGGATAACGCCTGAATTGCCGGCAGAATCAAGAAGCCGTACACCGGCAAGCACATCACAAACAGTCCGTACCACTCAATGCCGATCAGCCAATATTGCAGTGGAATGGCGACATAAAAACAGAACACCAGCGCCCAATAATCGGCACGACGGGTCGGCGTCAGGGTGATAAATTCGCGCAGGGCGAAAAACGAGAGCAAACCGTATAACACCAACGTTGCTACTTTACCAAAAATAAAGCACAGCACTAAAATCGCCACCATTCCCCACCAGGCATTAATCCGATGGTTCAGGTTATCAATCACATCACCGCTTTTTTTATACGCCAGCCAACGTCCGATAACGGTTGCAATCAGCAATAATGTCAACATCCCGCTCAGCACCCACCAAAATTTGCTCGGAATGCTGTTCACGGCTTCACTTAAAAAATTCAACATCGGCAGCTCCTATTTTGCTGATTGCGGCAAAGGTTGTGGCAAAGGTTGTGACAAGGCGATCACCGCTTGTCTGGCTTGGTGCAAGAACTCGGCTTTATCCCATTTCGCATCAACCTGTAACGGCTCGCCAAAAGTGACCGAGCAGGTAAACGGCAGCGGTAAAAATGCACCTTTCGGCAAACTGCGGCCAGTGTTATCCAGATAAATCGGCACCAGCTCCACTTGCGGATAACGCTGCCGCAAGTGATATAATCCTGATTTAAACGCTGCCAGTTGGCTTTCGGCAGAGCGAGTGCCTTCCGGGAAAAGAATCAGCGAATCTCCTTGATCAAGTGCGGTATACAGCGGCTGCAACGGATCATCGCTGTTGCCTTCACGATCAATCATCACCACATTCAGCGCTTTTTTGGCGATCAAACCGCGCAGCCCGCCCTTATCCCAATAATCTTTTGCCGCAACCGGGCGAATTTTGGCACGAAATTCCGCATTAAAAGACGACCAAATTGCCAGCGTATCCAAATGGCTGGTATGATTGGCAAAATAGATCCGCTGTTGTCCACTCGGCAAATTATTGCGCCAATGGGGATAAGCACCAATCAACAGTTTGGTCAGCGCAGCAAGTAAGGAGGCAATCATGTTGACCTCGCTTGCGTTTCCAACTCACGCGAAATGGCACGTGTCCGCAAAACACAGGTCAGTAACGTGCCGACATTCAACAACAGCAACGCCAACCATAACGCATATTGACTGTGCCATAGCTGCCATTCCACCGCCCCGATTAAACACGCCGCCGTCAGCAACGCCATGCGGTGCGGTTTTGCCATTGGACCGCTGAAGCGTTGTTCCAAGCCTAACGAACCACCAAGCAGACGGATATAAGCACTCAACGCCGCCAATAAAGCCCCTAGCCAGCCCAACCACGGCTGCCCGACAGCTGCAGCGAACGCCAGAATCAACACCGAATCCGCTATACGATCCGGAATTTCATTATACAGCACACCGTTGGCCGTTTTTTTGCCGCCTTCTACGGCTACCATGCCGTCTAATAAGTTACAGAGTAAGCGCAGTTGGATAAACAGTGCAGCCAAAATCAGCCCGACGGCATTGGGCGAAAATGCCAGCAATAACCCGCCGAATAAGGCAAATACGATACTGAGCAGGGAGATTTGATTCGGGGTCGGTATGCTGCGCTGCGCTAAGTTTTTGGCTAATGCCTGCGCCCAACGACTACTGCGCGTTGCCAGCGGACGACGATTTTTCTGATTTTCTGTCATATTTTGTCCTTATTGACTTGATAAATGAACTGTTTTGTCAAGTTAGCAGAATTTATGTCGTTTTGCCAGACCAAAATTTGCGGCAGCTGTTCGTCTGCTTGTTGTAAAAAATAAGCGAGATAAAATGGCAATTCGTCGGTAAAAAACAGCTTGCCTTGTGGTGCGTAAGCACAGTCAATTTGTAATGTGTCGGGGCGATGAATAACTGAACGTAGTTTGACAATGCCGACCCCTTGCGATTTCAACACGGCTTCACGCAGACACCAAGTGCGGTAAAATGCCGCTTCTAAGTGCGGTTGTGCCGCAAACCAGTCCTGCTCTTGTTGCGAAGCATAAAACCGTAATAACCCGTTAAAATTGCGTGTTTTTTGCGGGCTTTCAATATCAATTGCCACTGCCACCGCACTTTCACTTTTTTCCGCAATTGAAATGACCACAGCCACCCAATCTGCTGAATGGCTGATATTAAAATCAATTTGCGGTGCAGTGGCAAAATAAGGGCGACCGCTTGGGGTGCGTTGAATCTGTTCGAGCAAGCTCAGCGGCTGCTGAAAATATTCCAACAATTTTGCCAGCAAAAAATGCGCCAAAATACTGCACTGTCGTCGTTGCTGCCTGCGGGCATTATTGCTATTAGCGGCGTGCAATAAACTCTTCGGCAGATAGCGCTGTAATTCAGCCCGTGTTGGCATTTGCGCCAGATTGCCCCAAATCACTGCGGTTTGCATAACGTCTCCGTTCACTTGATTACAAAATAGGTTTTGATTAGACTATCGGTTCCTCAGTCAAATAACAATTACTATTCAAAATGAACTCCACAGCCAATAAGCATACAATTCCCTCTGCTAGCAATACTTGGGGCAGTTTAATCAAACTCACCTTGCCGATTGCCATGGGCTATTATGCCGCCGGGATTGCCTATGGTATTTTAGGCGTTGGCGCCGGTTTGCCGATTTGGTTAGTCGTGTTGTTAAGCATCGTGGTCTATTCTGGCGCCGCGCAATATGCTGCAATACCGCTGTTTGCCTCTGCCGCCGGTTTTTTACCACTGGTACTCGGCACTTTATTAATCAGCCTGCGTCAACTGTTTTATACCTTGGCACTGCACACCGATTTACCCCAAAAAGGCTGGCAACGTTGGTATAGCACGGCTTCGATCACCGATGAAAGCTATGCATTAGCCACCACCCAAGAACAACATCAGCGCCAAAATAATATAACTAAAATCAATTTTTTATGTCAGTTTTACTGGGTTTCCGCTTCACTGATCGGCGCCTTACTTGGGGCGGAACTGGCTGATGCTATACCGCACTTGGCATTTGCCCTGCCGTGTCTGTTTATTATTTTAGCATATGAACAATATCGCCAGAATCGTCATCTTTTTCCATTGCTGCTCGCATTGTCTGCCTTTATAGCGTGCAAATTGTTAGCACCCGGTTGGGTGATGTTAGCTGCGATTTTATGCTGTATTTTGGTGATTTTGATACGCTATCACTTGCAACTTGGCAAAACACTGTCTAAGGAAAACATCAGATGAATACCATCACAATCTTAGTGACTGTTGCCGCCATGGCGTCGGTGATGTTCCTGTGTCGGGCGCTACCGTTGTTTTTACCACAGCGCTGGCTGCAACTCGGCTGGTTGCAAAGCCTGAATCAAAGCTTACCTTTGTGTATTATGCTGATTTTGCTGTTCAGCAGCCTGAATATCCCAACCTCCTTATCCAGTGGCTTTACGACTTTGCTGTATGAGATCGCTGCGTTAGCTGTCGTGCTTGCCAGTTATATTTGGCTGCGTAACACTTTATTGAGCGTGGTACTCGGTGTGGTGAGTGTCAATTTACTGTATTTATTAGGCTAATCCTTAGCCCTTGACCAAGACGGTAAAAATCAGGCATTATACAAATACAATAAATAGAAGGATTGGCGTATGATAAAAAAATTGAAAGACATGACACCCGAATATCAAGCGGCGCTTAAGGAACGAGTTGCTCAAGGTCAGGCAGATATAAAGGCCGGCAGGGTTCATTCGCCGCAAGAAGTGCATGCAGGTATTAAGCAAACCTTAGCCAAACTGGTAGAAAAACATGCAAAACAGGTTGCCTAAGATTGAATATTCTACTGTAGCAACTAAAAATATCTACGAAATTACCGAGTGAATTTACAAATTTACCATGAGCGTAGTATCCGCAGACAACGTTGTCAACGAAATAACCAAAACAATCGATTTACTTGCTTATGCTCCTATCAAATCACACAATAATAAAAAAGCCACAACCTGATTAATCAAGCTGTGGCTTTTGTCTTCTGTAGCTAAAATTACATATTATCTACAATATCCTGTGCGAATTCAGAACATTTGCGCAGCGTTGCGCCGTCCATTAAACGCTCGAAATCGTAGGTGACGGTTTTGTTGGAAATCGCTTTTTCCATGCCGGATACCACTAAATCCGCTGCTTCGATCCAACCTAAATGGCGTAGCATCATTTCACCACTCAGAATCAAGGATCCCGGATTGACTTTGTCTTGTCCGGCATATTTCGGTGCAGTGCCGTGAGTGGCTTCGAAAATCGCACATTCATCACCGATGTTAGCGCCCGGGGCGATACCGATGCCGCCCACTTGCGCCGCCAACGCATCGGAAATATAGTCACCGTTCAGGTTCATGGTGGCGATTACGTCGTACTCTTTCGGGCGCAACAAAATTTGCTGCAAGAATGCATCGGCAATCACATCATTGACAGTAATGGTTTTACCGCTCTTTGGATTTTTAAACTGCATCCATGGACCACCGTCCAGCAATTCTGCGCCGAACTCCTGTTGCGCCACCTCATAGCCCCAGCTTTTGAATGCGCCTTCGGTGAATTTCATAATGTTGCCTTTATGCACCAGCGTCACCACTTCACGATCGTTGTCGATCGCATATTGGATCGCCGCACGCACCAAGCGCTGCGTACCGGCTTTTGAAGTTGGTTTGATGCCGATACCGCACTCTTCAGTGAAACGGATTTTGGTCACGCCCATCTGTTTGGTTAGGAAATCAATCACTTTTTCCGCTTCCGGCGTGCCTGCCTGCCATTCGACACCGGCATAAATATCTTCGGAATTTTCACGGAAAATCACCATATCGGTATATTCCGGGTGTTTTAACGGGCTTGGTGTGCCTTCATAATAACGCACAGGGCGCAAGCAGATATATAGATCCAGCAATTGACGCAGCGCCACGTTAAGTGAACGAATACCGCCGCCGATCGGGGTGGTCAACGGACCTTTGATGGCGACACGGTATTCTTTAATTAAATCCAATGTTTCCTGTGGCAACCATTCGTTTTCGCCATACACTTTAGTCGATTTTTCACCGGTATAGACTTCCATCCATTCGATTTTGCGTTTGCCGCCATAAGCTTTTTCTACCGCTGCGTCCAACACCAAACGCATCGCTGGTGTAACATCAACGCCAATGCCGTCCCCTTCGATAAACGGAATAATCGGATTGTCCGGCACATTCAAGCGCCCTTGGTTATCCAGCGTAATTTTCGTTCCTTGTGTAGGGACCACAACTTTGCTTTGCATATTGACTCCTTTCCGTGATTTACTTGGTGAAATAGTTTGGTGAAATAATTTTTAAAAAGATACTGTATCTTCAACCCAGCGCATAGTATAGTTTTTCTTAAATTATTTCTTTTATTCACATCACATTTTAACAATTTTTTTAATATTTTTTTAACATTATGGCTAAATCTGACACGCCTAACCGCACTTTCACTCGCAATACTGTGCGAGCAGCACCAAAATTGGCTGTTGCCCCAAGAAAACCGGCAACTGCCGTATCACTTGCCGAAACAACGGTCATTTTATTCAATAAACCGTTTGATGTGCTGACCCAATTCAGCGCAGATCAACAGCGAGCCACCTTGAAAGATTATATTCCCATTCGCTCAGTTTATCCGGCTGGACGTTTAGATCGCGACAGTGAAGGACTGCTGCTATTGACCAACAACGGTAAATTACAACATCGCTTAACCGATCCGAAATTTAAACTGGCAAAGACTTATTGGGTGCAGGTGGAGAATATTCCCGATGAAACCGCACTTTTAGCTTTGCGACAAGGGGTGATGTTAAACGACGGCAAAACCCTGCCGGCTGAAGTACGTATGATCACTGAACCACCGGGTTTATGGCCACGTGTGCCACCGATTCGCGAACGTCACCAGATTCCGACCAGTTGGTTAGAGCTAAAAATTCATGAGGGACGCAACCGTCAAGTGCGGCGCATGACTGCCCATATCGGCTGCCCTACCCTGCGCCTGATTCGAGCAGAAACTGCTGGGTTTGATTTAGATGGCTTAAGCAGCGGTCAATACCGCACTTTGTCAGCGGCTGAACGAGCTCAATTATTTCAACGGCTTCAGTTAGTCGTAAAATAACAAGGATATTATGTATGCACAAACCCAATATCACCCTAGCTTGCGTGGTGCATTGCCAAGGCAAATTTCTATTTGTTGAAGAGTGGGATAACGGCGTTTTGACACTGAACCAACCTGCCGGGCATTTGGAAAAAGACGAAAGCCTGCTCGCCGGAATGCAGCGTGAATTGTGGGAAGAAACCGGCATTGAACATGCCCAAATAGAACGCCTAGTCAAAATTTACCAGTGGTCAGCGCCACGCAGTAAAACCGATTTTTTACGCTTCACTTTTGCTTTAGAACTGGATGACTGCTGTGCTGTCACGCCTCACGACAGCGACATCACCCAGGCGTTATGGCTGACGCTGGCGCAATTTCAAGACTATATCCGCCAACCGGGACAAGGCGCCAGAAGCCCGTTGGTGCTCGAATCGATTCATGACTATTTGCAAGCAAAAACAGTACCAATCGATATTTTAAAGGTGTTTGAATAATGCCCTTTTTGACGTCTCTCCTCTTTCAGCCAATCTCTTGATTGCTGCTGATTGTTACGGCTTAGTCTTGAGCAAAATCGCAATCCGCTAAGATTCGGAGTGGCTGCAAATCGCTGTCGCCAGTGATAACCCTTGACGAATCACCACGCAGGCAGGCTCCACCGTAGTGCCCGCCCACCGTAAACGTGCAGACTTGAAGATATAAATCAGCAACTTTGGGCAGACACCAGAGCTGCTGATAAATATTATCCTGCTCAGCAAAGCGCCCATCCGTTCGATCCAACACCTGCTCCGTATGACCGACTAATTTAATATTGTCCCCACAACGTCCGGCAATCGGCTTGCGTGCATAGCCGCTTTGCTGCAGTTGCTCATTCACCTCAAACTCGGCTGCCAACAGATAACGATGCCCCGGAAACAGTGACCAAAGAACCGGTAAAATCGCCTTATTGCTGGGAATCAATGTCCAAAGGGGCTCGAAAACCATCACTTCAGGCCGCAACAACACATCAATCAAGCGCATTTTATTTTGTGGATGTCCTGTCCGAATCGGCAATGCAATATCTCCCTCTTCATACTCTTGCCTCATCTGCTCTAATACCGTTTCCCAAGCCCAGGTTTTCCACACACAACGCACCTGCCGATTTTCGTCATCAACCAGGCGCCCATACGCATCCCACTGCAGCCCCTCCAATCCATGAATAATTTTGCTTTGAAAACCGGCTTGCGTTAACGCCTGCTGCATAAATAAAGTATGGTAATTTTCCTCACTTGCATTATCTTGCATTAAGTGCACAAAGGCTGGTGCTTTGCTATGCTTCCAACAGTCGACTAAATTATCCAATAAATTAGCTCCGGGGTCTGTCCCCAGCTGCAACCCGGCTTGCGCTGCCCAGAGAGGCAGAATAGCACCGGTCTCCGCATGGCAAGAGGCTGAATCTGCATTATATTCATACACTTTAAGGCCTCGTTCATCCATGCAAAAATCTAAGCGTCCAGTGATGGTTTCATAACGTCGATTCTGCCATGATAGGCGGAGGCGAGGCCAAAGTATTTTCGGGATATTAAAACGACTGAGAAGTTGATCATCTTTCAACACTTTATCCGTGGCATGCAGATACATCAAATGCAATTCATTGGTGGCTCGCACCAGTTCATGCTCTGCACTCTCGGAAATGGAAAAATAACGGTAAGGGCTGCCACGGTTGATACAATGCCCATGCATTGCACTAATATACGCCTGCTGTAGCGGGTCATGCGGATTTAACCAGTTAGCCTTAAATTGTCCGCGATCCACTAAGCTGGCAGGATGAATTCCCATTTTTTCTGCTGTGGTGATCGGTTGCGGCAAGCTGTATTGGTTTGGCGCTGTCTGAATCATCCAGCCCAATATTTCAGTATCATCAAAAGAATCTTGCAAACAGTAGCCATTCTCTGTAACCGTTAATGCTAACTCGCGCGTCCATTGCTGCCCGCTTGGCAAGGGCACATGAATCACATTCTGCTCGGCAATCCGCACTTTATCCGCCAAGACCTCAGTAATAATGGCGACATGCCCAGTATGTTGAAACTCACCACCTTGCTGCCAAATCAGCAAAGCACCGGCATGTGGCGCTTGCTGACTCCCGTTGGGGAATGCTTGCAATGGAACAATCGCATCATTGATCACTTGCCGCAAGAAACGCAAAGAAAAAATTTCGTAAGCCATGGCAACATCGGTAAACACCAAGCCATAATTGAGATAGAGATAGCGCCGAGCAAATTCAACACATTGCCATTTATAGCCCATATACTCTCGACCCAGGTAGCTCCGAAAAGCCGTATCATCAGGATAATCTTGCGGATTAATGCTGGCATAATCCGAGGAGTAGATAGCAATCCCACCAGGGGCATAGCCTAATAAGGTACCAAAAGGAGAGGCCGGAATAACTTGAACGGACATAATTTTTCCACCGAAAACAACTATTGATTAGGGGCTGCTGATGTTTGTTTATATATTGAGTTGTCGTTTAAAATCAACACCATCTAGGCCGGGACTATTGATGCGGATGACAGCAAAGTTGTCTATAGCTCAAATGATAAACAAACATCCATAACCCCCTAGTATATACCGCATCATCAATCAAAAAAAGCGCTTTAACCGCAGCCGCTGTCAGCCTAAGTGTCGTATGAAGTAATTGAGAACAGAGGATAAAAACAATAAAAAAACCCGATGGCGCGCTCAATAAAATGAGGTAACAATCGGGTTTTTGGTTGAATAATCGGCTTATTCAGGAATAACGTTTACAATCAATGAAGTGAAGACTTCACCATGTAATTGGAAGCGAATTTCGTGTTCGCCAGTGGTACGCAATGGACCTTCTGACAGACGAACTTCACTTTTCTCAACCTTAACACCAGCAGCCGTGATCGCATCAGCGATGTCACGAGTACCGATAGAACCGAATAAACGACCTTCATCACCGGCTTTGGAAGCGATAGTCACGCTAGTCAAGGCTGCGATGCTCTCTGCACGCGCTTGCGCTTCGGCTAACTCTTTAGCAACTTTAGCTTCTAACTCAGCACGGCGAGTTTCGAAATGTTCAATATTAGCTTTGGTTGCCATAACTGCTTTCCCTTGAGGGATCAAAAAGTTACGTGCGAAACCGGCTTTAACATTCACTTGGTCACCAACGTTACCCAAATGAATAATTTTATCTAAAAGAATAATTTGCATTACCGTATCCTCTCTTGATTACTGATGGTTGTCAGTGTACGGTAACAACGCTAAATAACGAGCGCGTTTGATGGCGCGTGCTAATTGACGTTGGTACTTCGCACGAGTACCGGTAATACGGCTTGGAACAATTTTGCCGCTCTCTGTAATGTAGTTCTTCAACGTGGCGATATCTTTGTAATCGATTTCAACTACGTTTTCCGCTGTGAAACGGCAGAACTTACGACGACGGAAATAACGTGCCATAGGGCGAGTCTCCTAATCTATAAATTCGATTTGCTCGGCGTGTAAAACTAACTGACTGAGTCCGTTATTGCTTTTATGCGTGGTGATAAAACCAACGATTAAAAGTTTACTGCCGACCGTAATGCTTTGAGTTTGTTTAATTAATTGTTGTCCACTCAGTGATACCGCTATTTTACACCACGCTTGCCGCGCTAAACCTGCTTCGGTTTGCTGCGAACAATGTTCGAAAACAAAGCGACAATGTTCAATACCACTCGGACTGGTACTTCGTTTGGGATGAGAGGCGGCAAAACCTGTCAACGACAAACGATTGTCAATCGTTAAATTACTCTTCCGCATCCTCATAATCGTTGTTGTCAACTTCGGCTGAAGCACGACGATCGTCTTTTGCTTTAACCATTGGGGACGCTTCTGTTACGGCGTGCTTAGTACGCATAATAGCGTTACGCAGAACGGCGTCGTTGTAACGGAAAGTTGTTTCTAGCTCGTCGATTACTTCTTGCGGTGCTTCTACATTCATTAACACATAATGTGCTTTATGTAGTTTGTTGATTGGATAAGCCAACTGACGGCGACCCCAATCTTCTAGGCGATGAACTTGTCCACCTGCTTCTTTAACAGAACCAGTGTAGCGCTCGATCATGCCCGGTACTTGTTCGCTTTGGTCCGGATGAACCATAAAAACGATTTCGTAGTGACGCATTGCTGCTGCTCCTTACGGGTTAATCAGCCTCCGACGATAGACCAGTCACCAGTCTGCGGAAGCAAGGAACGAAAATGGAATGTGACTGTTAAGGCGCAAGATTATACCCAGATTACCTAGGCGGCACAAGCAAAATTCGGATTATTTTTAAACAGCTAGCAAAAATAAAAGTGCGGTTTTCATTAATTGAAAACCGCACTTTTGGTATTCAGATTTAAAAGCAAGAATTCGATCAGATTTTCTTAAAAATCAACGAACCATTTGTGCCACCAAAGCCGAACGAGTTGCATAGCGCATACTCCATTTCAACTTTGCGTGCAGTGTTTGGAACCAGATCCAGCGTGACATTCGGATCTTGGTTATCCAAATTGATGGTTGGCGGTACGATTTGATCTTGCAGCGCCAATACCGTGAAAATCGACTCTACCGAACCAGCAGCACCCAGCAAGTGCCCAGTCATCGATTTGGTTGAGCTGACTAGAATCTGATCTTTATTGGCTGCGAAAACTGAGCTGATTGCGGTGGCTTCAGCAATATCACCTGCCGGTGTCGAAGTGCCGTGTGCATTAACATAACCAATTTGCTGCGGTTCAATTGCTGCATCGCGTAGCGCATTCTTCATCGCCAGTGCAGCGCCTGCACCATCTGCCGGTGGAGAGGTCATATGATAACCGTCACCACTCATGCCGAAACCGACCAATTCTGCATATATTTTAGCGCCGCGCGCTTTGGCATGTTCGTATTCTTCCAACACCATAATCCCTGCGCCATCACCCAGCACAAAACCATCACGCTCAATATCCCAAGGACGGCTTGCCGCTTGTGGATTGTCATTACGCGTGGAAAGCGCTCGCGCTGCGCCAAAACCGGCAATACCTAACGATGTGCTGGCTTTTTCTGCCCCTCCGGCAATCATCACATCGGCATCGCCATAGCTGATCATGCGGAAAGCGTGGCCAATATTATGCACACCCGTGGTACAAGCCGTTGCAATCGTAATATTCGGCCCATGCAATTTATAATTAATCGACAGATGCCCTGCAATCATATTCACAATAGTTGACGGCACAAAAAACGGGCTGACTTTGCGTGGTCCACCGTTGACAAGTGCGGTATGATTTTCCTCAATCAAACCAAGACCACCAATGCCGGATCCAATTGCCACTCCGATACGCTGTGAATTCTGTTCTGTCACTTGCAAACCGGCATCTTCAATAGCTTGCATTCCGGCTGCAATACCGTATTGGATAAATAAATCCATTTTTTTGGCATCTTTGCGTGAAATATACGCTTCCGCATTAAAATCTTTGACCTGACCGGCAAATTTTGTAGTGTGATGGGTGGTATCAAAATTTTCAATCAGATTGATACCGCTCTTTCCTGCGAGAAGGTTTTGCCAGGTTGAGTTGACATCATTACCAAGCGGTGACAGCATTCCTAAGCCTGTAACAACAACGCGACGTTTTGACATGAATATACTCCGAACGGGAGGTTGAAAATGGTACTTTTAATCGTAGATTAATTTTTAACCGTAGATAAAATTTAGGCGGTGTTATAACCGCCTAAATCCAGAAGATTATTGATTATTTTGAACGTAATCAATTGCAGACTGAACAGTTGTGATTTTTTCAGCTTCTTCATCAGGAATTTCGATATCGAATTCTTCTTCCAAAGCCATTACCAATTCAACTGTATCTAAAGAGTCAGCGCCCAAATCTTCAACAAATGAAGCTTCAGATTTCACTTCGTCTTCTTTAACGCCTAATTGTTCAACAATGATTTTTTTTACGCGTTCTTCAATACTCATTTTTTAAATTTCCTATATTTTAAATTTCGCCACAGCGAGAAGGTGAATATGGTATGGACCGTTTAAACGGCTGCAATTATTTATCTGAGATAGCAATCCACTGAAAAATAACGGCTCAAACGACACATACTATGACAAAATTTGGCTATATTCTTGTTTCTTGGAAAAGTCTATAACCAAGATTGTATACCATCGCAGATTCTAACATTACCGAATAGGCTTGTCATGCTTTTATCTCAATTTGTCTGATTTTGCTTACATCGACAATTGGAACAAACAGCTCCATACGGATTAACTCATGTAGAGTCCGCCGTTAACATGTAAAGTCGTGCCAGTGATATAACCCGCATCATCAGATGCTAAAAAGGCAACGGCTTTAGCAATATCTTTTGCCTCGCCCAACCGTCCAGCAGGCACATTCGACAAAATACCTTGTTTTTGCTCATCGGTTAACGCATGGGTCATATCGGTCGCAATAAAGCCCGGTGCCACCACATTAACCGTGATGCCACGCGAAGCCACTTCCTGTGCCAATGCTTTAGAAAAACCGATTACCCCGGCTTTAGCCGCGCAATAGTTGCTCTGTCCCGGATTGCCGGAAGAACCGACCACAGAACCGATATTGATAATCCGTCCATAACGCTTTTTCATCATGCTGCGCAACATCGCTTTTGACAGATGGAAAATCGAAGTCAGATTAGTCTCAATAATATCGCTCCATTCGTTGTCTTTCATGCGCATCAACAGATTGTCACGGGTGATGCCGGCATTATTGACCAGAATATCAATCTCGCCAAATTCGCCTTTGATCTGCGCCAATGTCTGCTCAATAGACGCTACATCACTGACGTTTAACACTAGGCCTTTGCCACTCTCACCCAAATAAGCCGAAATAGCTTCCGCTCCGCTTTCACTGGTTGCAGTCCCAATCACGGTTGCACCTTTCGCTGCCAACTCCTCTGCGATGGCTCTGCCGATACCACGGCTGGCACCGGTTACTAATGCGATTTTACCTTGCATACGATCTCCTTTTTTCACTCGTCTGATTAGTCTTGAATAAGTTCCGCCACCGCACTTAACGAGGCATTATCATTGACCGCATGGGCATCCAGCTCTTTGTTGATGCGCTTGGTGAGTCCGGTTAATACTTTATTCGGTCCGATTTCAAACAGTATTTTCACTCCGGCAGTCGCCATTTTTTCCACGCTTTCCGTCCAACGAACCGGATTATACAGCTGGCGCACCAATGCGCTGCGAATCTCGTCGGCGGCTTTTTCTTGTTTCACATCAACATTATTGATCACTGCGACTGTCGGTTGTTTGAAAGTCACTGACTCCAAGGCGACCGCTAACTGATCGGCTGCCGGTTTCATCAACGCACAATGTGACGGCACACTGACCGCCAGTGGTAATGCCCGTTTAGCACCGGCTTCTTTACAGCTTGCCGCAGCTCGCTCAACCGCACTTTTATTGCCGGCAATCACCACTTGACCCGGCGAATTGAAATTCACCGCTGCCACCACTTCATCTTCAGCAGCTTGCTGGCAAGCATCAATAATCGCTTGATTGTCCAAACCGATAATCGCATACATGGCGCCGGTCCCTGCCGGAACTGCTTTTTGCATTAAGCGGCCACGCAGTTCGACCAATTTCACGGCTTCTTCAAAATCCAAAACGCCGGCACAGACCAAGGCAGAAAATTCGCCCAAGCTATGTCCCGCCATCACCTCTGGTTTTAATGCCGGATATTGTTGCTGCCATACACGGTAAATCGCAACAGACGCCGCCAGCAGTGCCGGCTGGGTGCGCCAAGTTTGATTCAGCTCCTCTGCTTCACCGTTTTGTACCAAATTCCATAAATCATAGCCGAGTGCATCGGAAGCTTGTTTAAACGTCTGTTCTACAATCGGAAAGCCAGTCGCTAAATCAGCTAACATACCGATAGCTTGCGAACCTTGTCCCGGGAAAACCATAGCAAATTTTTTCATATTAAATCCTCTGTTTGCCACTTCTATTTATTACTACTGTTTGTTATTACTGTTCACTACAGATAGTGCATATTCAGCGGAATATTGACTTAAAAACGGGCTAATACCGAGCCCCATGTCAAGCCACCACCAAACGCTTCCATCAAAATCAGTTGTCCGCGCTGAATGCGACCATCACGCACTGCTTCATCCAGTGCGCTAGGGATACTGCCGGCGGAAGTGTTGCCGTGACGGTCAAGCGTCACCACCACTTGCGACATATCCATCTCTAATTTTTTGGCGGTAGCACTGATAATGCGTAAATTGGCTTGGTGTGGCACCAGCCAATCAATGTCTTTTTTATCCAAATTATTGGCAGCTAAGGTTTCTTCCACCACATTCGCCAATTGGCGCACAGCAATTTTGAAGGTTTCATTGCCCTGCATGGTTAGATATGCCGGTGAAGCCTCATCACGGCTGCGTTTGGCATTTTCCAATACCAACACTTCACCTTGGGTCGGATCAGAGTGCAAGTGACTGGAAAGAATACCCGGTTCTTCACTGGCCTCCAAAATCACTGCGCCTGCGCCATCACCAAACAAAATCACGGTGCCGCGATCTTGTTCGTCCAAACTGCGAGAAAACAGATCAGCACCGATTACTAAAGCTTTTTTAACTTGTCCAGTGCGGATAAATTGATCGGCTACACTCAGCGCATACACAAAACCTGAGCACGCCGCCGCAATATCAAAAGCAATGGCATCTTCAATACCCAGTGCTTTTTGAATCAAGCAGGCTGAACTTGGGAAAGCGTGCGAAGAGCTGGTGGTGGCAACCAACACCAAATCAATCTCATTGACATCGAGGTTTGCTGCCATCGCCAAACATTGTTTGGCGGCTTCAGTTCCCATTGTCGCCACGGTTTCATCAGCACGGGCAATACGCCGTTGTTTGATGCCGGTGCGTACGCTAATCCACTCATCAGACGTATCGACCATTTTCTCTAAGTCGGCATTGGTTCTGATCTGTTCCGGTAAGTAACTGCCGGTAGCTAAAATTTTACTAAACATAATCATCTCATTATGTGTGAATCATCAACGATGAATTTTCAACAAAGTGCGGTTCAATAACGATACCGGCTTAATTTTTTTCCAAGCCGGTCAAAATTTTATTCGGAATTTCTGACCGCACTTGCCACGCCGCTTGTTGTATTGCATACAGAAAAGCGGCTTGATTGGCACTGCCGTGGCTTTTAACCACCACAGAAGTCAATCCTAACAGAGAAGCGCCATTGTATTGATCGGGATTAAACTGTTTCAATTGAACAAAATATTTTTTTAAGGCATATTTGCCGATACGGATAAGCAGTTTTTTAATCAACGACGGTGGCTGTTTCTTGTTGCCTTTCAACAGACTAAAAATATTTTTCGCCGTGCCTTCCAGCGTTTTCAAGGCGATATTTCCGGCAAACCCGTCACAGACAATCACATCTGCGTATCCGTTCAGTAAATAATTGCCTTCAATGTAGCCAATATAGTTCAAATCGGTTTGCTGCTGCAACAGCTGACTGGCGTCACGGATATTTTTCAGCCCTTTTAATTCTTCAATACCGATATTCAGCAACGCCACGCGCGGATAGACCAAACCAAAGTTATTTTCGGCAAAAATCGCGCCCATTTGGGCAAACTGCACCAACGTCTCGGCAGAGCAATCGATATTCGCTCCTAAATCCAGCATAACACTCTGTTTACCGTCTATAGTCGGAATATTCGACACCAATGCTGGGCGTTGAATCCCCGCCAACGGCTGCAACAGCACTTTTGACAAGCCCATCAACACTGCCGTGTCACCACCACTGACACAGCCCTGTGCCGCACCATCACGCACAGCTTCAATCGCCAAACGCATCGAACTGCCTTTGCTATGGCGCAAAGCATAGGAAAGCCCCTGCTGGTTTTTAACCACACGGTCACAATGCTGCAAATTGATTCGTTGGCGGAGATGGTGGGGAATATTTGCGAGATAGGAGGAAATAGCCTGACTATCGCCAAATAAAACCAGATGTAGCATTGGATCTTGCTCCAACGCTTGCAGGCTTGCCGGGATAGTAATACGGGGACCAAAGTCCCCGCCCATTACATCTAACGCCAGGGTTAGACGATTCAACTGCTTACCTTAAAGAATCAAGAGTAATCGAAATTACTTGTTGATAACTTTACGACCACGGTAGTAACCGTCTGCGGTTACATGGTGACGCAAATGGGTTTCGCCGGTTACTTTATCGACAGAAACAGCAGCAGTTGTCAAAGCATCGTGTGAACGACGCATGTCACGACGTGAACGAGATTTTTTATTTTGTTGAACAGCCATTGGCTATACTCCTAAATTATTTTCGCTTTAAATTAGCTAATACAGCGAACGGGTTTGGTTTTTCTGCTTCAGCAGGCAATTTGCCAAAAACCTGTTCAGCCACGGACACTTCACAGTGTTCAGGATCGTGCATCGGTACTAACGGCAGAGCAAGCATCAACTCGTCTTCCACCACATCACGCAAATCTATTTCACCAAATTCATTAAATTCAATTGGCTCATAAATTTCCGGCAACACATCTGCTTGATCCATATTGGACACCGGACTATAACAAAAACTGCATTCCAATGTCACAGTAAAAGGCTTATCACAACGTTGACAAACCAGCTCCACATCGATTTTAGCCTGACCTTTGATCACGACCAATCGCTGTGGATCTATTGAAAACGACAATGTAACTTGTGCCTCATTCAGCACGCGACTGACTGACGTTGCCAAGCGCTCTAATTGGTTAGGCGAGTAATAACCCACATAATCCAAACGGCGTTGAGCGTCTTTTATCGGATCGACAGTCAGGGGAAGTTTAACCTTTTGCATAGGGCGTGCATATTAACTGCACGGACAAGAATAGTCAAAAGGAATTATACTTTTTTAGCAACTTTTTTTACGGCATTCAGACCGCACTTTGCCCGCTTCGGAAATCTCACCTTACAGCACTGCCGAAAATTGTTATAATCGCACTTTATCATTTAAATAACGAAGAGAAGAGCCCAGAAATATGACGCAACAAAGCAAAAATAGTTATTGGCAACAGCTGAAAATCGCCTTTCAATATATGGTGCCGCAGTTGGCACTGACCCGCCTGGCCGGCTGGTTCGCCGAAAAACAGTGGGGCGCAGTCACTCATCTGGCAATCAAAGCCTTTAGCGCCAAATACAAAATCAACCTGCAAGAGGCGGAAAAAAGCGAAGCAAACCAATATGCGTCGTTTAATGAATTTTTTATCCGTCCGTTAAAAGCCGATGCACGCCCGATTAATGCCGATCAAAGTGCGGTCTGCTTTCCGGCAGACGGCTGTATCAGCGAGCTGGGCGACATTACTAACGGACAGTTATTTCAGGCAAAAGGACATTTTTTCAGCTTATCGGATCTCTTAGCGGACGATAAAAAATCAGCCGAAGTGTTTGAAAACGGTAAATTCGTCACCACTTATTTATCACCACGCGATTATCACCGTGTGCATATGCCGTGCGACGGCGTATTACGCAAAATGGTGTATGTGCCCGGCGATCTGTTTTCGGTTAATCCATTTTTAGCCCAACACATTCCCAATCTGTTCGCACGCAACGAGCGGGTGATCTGCTATTTTGATACGCCATTCGGCACAATGGTGCAGATTCTGGTTGGCGCCACCATCACCGCCAGCATCAGTACGGTCTGGGCAGGTGTCATCAATCCGCCACGCAGCGGCAAGGTGCAGCAATGGGAGTATCCACAAGATGGCGCTTCAGCGGTGCAACTGAAAAAAGGCGAAGAAATGGGCGCATTTCGTCTTGGCTCGACCATCATCAATTTATTCCAAGCGGATAAAATTGAGTTTTTGCCGACACTAAAAGCAGCAAGTGCGGTCAACATGGGGCAAGCAATGACCGTTTCAGCGGCTATGCAAGATTCAGCCGCTTAATTTTAATTTTTACGACTTTCGTTTATAAACAATAAGGATATTTATGAGCGCACAATTTTTCGCAAACGTCACCTTAGATTCAACAGAGCAACAAGGCAGCTACGGTATCGGCCTGCAAATGGGGCAACAACTGCTGCAAAGTCAGTTGAATATTGATGTGGCTGCGGTGGCAAAAGGGATTTACGACGCCATTCAACAAAACGCACCTGCGGTTGATCTGCAAGCTGTCAGCCAAGCCTTGCAACAAATGCAGCAACAAGCCGCTGAATTACAACAAGCGCAATTCAAAGAGGTGGAACAAGCGGGCAAAGACTTCTTAGCCGAAAACAAAAAAGCCGACGGCGTAAAAGAAACCGAGAGCGGTTTGCAATATGAAGTATTGGTCGCAGGCAACGGCGCTGTGCCAAGCCGCCAAGACCAAGTGCGGGTGCATTACACCGGCAGCTTGATTGACGGCACGGTTTTTGACAGCTCAGTACAACGTGGGCAACCGGCAGAATTCCCGGTCAACGGCGTGATCAGTGGCTGGATTGAAGCTCTTTCGATGATGCCGGTCGGTTCAAAATGGCGCCTGACCATTCCTCACCACCTCGCTTACGGCGAACGCGGCGCCGGCGCTTCCATTCCCCCGTTCAGCACCCTAATTTTTGAAGTAGAGTTGTTGGATATTATTTAATTTAGCCTTCCCGTAAAAATAAAGTAACAAGCGGAAATATATTAATTATTTCCGCTTTTTTATTAGAGTCTGTTGATGTTTTTTATATTAAAAGTGCGGTATTCAACGTTATTCTGTCAAATATTTCATCACAAACGATATTATCGGTAGTATTTTCCAAGCAAAGGTATATTATAATATTTGTTAATATTTGTTATATCTATTTTATCGCCTGTTGCATGAAAAAGGAGTACCGAATATGTTTAATCATGATTCTTTTTATTGGATCAATCAGATTGAAAAAGCATCAACCTTAATGACCTTCCAAGAAGGTATCGTCACCCAATCTGTCGCACAAAAAGTTGCACTAGCACTACAACAACTCGCAGCGGGGTCGAAGCGCCCACACGATTACTACGAAATACAGCCGATGCTATTGGAGCTCACCGGTTCGGAAGGTTCAATGATTCATGTTGGACGTAGCTGGCAAGATATACAAGCTACACTACATCGATTATTAGTCCGCGATCGTCTCCTCTATTTATATTATTTATCGCTAGAAACTCGAAAACGCCTTTTAAACCTTGCCCATGATAACCTCGATAGCATTGTTCCTTCTTATACCTACGGTGTGCAAGCACAACCGGTCACGCTCGGACACTTGCTTTTAGGCTACGAAGCCACCTTAGCACGCACCACCCAACGATTCTCTGCTTATTTCGTCCGCTTGAATAAATGTCCGCTTGGCGCGGCAGCACTGGCAACATCCAGCTTCCCGATCAATCGGGCTGCATTAGCCGATTTTTTAGGATTTGAAGGCTATGTTGAAAATGCGTTTGATGCCGCGCAACTGTCATTGATTGATGTTGGTGTTGAAGGCGCTTATCTAGCGTCCTTGCTGGCATTGTCCATCGGCACGCTAGTTCAAGACTTGCATATTCAGTTCCACCATACTCGCCCTTGGCTGCTGCTTGAAAAAGAATCGTTAAATAGCCCAAGCACTTTAATGCCGCAAAAACGCAATCCGTCATCCTTAGATAAAGCACGTTTGCTGGCAAGTCAAGTCACTGGCGATGCCTTCAAAGCCAGTATCTCCGCCCACAACGTCAATTCTGGCTTAACCGACTACAAAAATCTCGATGTTTCAGAAACGTTAGAACGGGCTTGCACCATGCTGAAAACCGTCAATGCGGTGTTGGAAGGCTTGAAAATTGATAAAGAAGCCGCACTGGAACAAGTCAATGCTGACTATTCAACTACCACCGAACTGGCAAATGTGCTTCAGCGCCAAGCAGGAATACCATTCACAATTGCCCATCAATTTGCTTCAAAATTAGCCCAATACGGGCGCTTACATAAACTGCCTCCGGCGCAACTACCATTTGATAAAGTAGTAGAAATATTTGATGCAGTTATCACCGAAACCATGCCAAACAAAATCACTTTTCCTCTGTCGAAAGAGACTTTCTTTAGCCATTTGGAACCAAGCAATATGATTAACAACCATCTGGCATTAGGCGGAACTAATCCGGCAGAAGTACAACGGATTTTAAATAAAGCAACCGAGCAACTGAGTCAGCATGAAACATGGTTGTATCATACTCAAGAAAATCTGAAAAAAGCCGATGAACGTTTAACCGATATGTTTAATAATTTGATTAAAACTTAAATCAAAAAATAAAAAGGCTTTACGCTATTTTTATCTCCGCAAAAATAGTGAAAAGTTACACAAATGTTGCATTACTTAAATATTTCTGCAACAAAAATGTAGCCAATAACTATTATTAGTGAGATAAATCAATTCTTGCAAATTTGGGGCTTGTTTACTGATATAAATTTCGTATCATAGCGCCGTTTTATGACTAATTTTATGCAAGGAATTAATATGCTGTATTTAGAGTTTTTATTTCTTTTAATCATGCTGTATATCGGCAGCCGTTTTGGTGGGGTCGGTTTAGGAGTAGTTTCCGGAATCGGCTTGCTGATTGAAGTATTTGTGCTGCGTATGCCGCCGTCTTCGCCGCCGATTGATGTCATGTTGATTATTATCGCGGTCGTTACCTGTGCTTCAATTCTCGAAGCCGCCGGTGGTTTGAAATATATGCTGCAAATCGCTGAACGGATTTTGCGCCGCAACCCGAAAATGGTCACTATTTTAGGCCCTTTGGTCACCTATATTATGACGTTGATGTTGGGTACCGGGCATGCGGTTTACACCATTATGCCGATTATCGGGGATGTTGCACTGAAAAACGGTATCCGTCCGGAACGCCCGATGGCAGCCGCTTCTGTTTCCTCTCAACTGGGGATTACCGGTAGCCCGATTTCCGCCGCCGTGGTTTACTACCTGACCCAAATCGTCGAATTGCCGGGCTATGAACACGTTACCTTACTGAGCATTGTTGCCGTTACCATTCCTGCTACTTTAGCCGGGGTAATTATGATGTCGTTGTACAGTTTGCGCCGTGGCAAAGAGTTGAAAGACGATCCGGAATATCAACGCCGTCTGCAAGACCCAATCTGGAAAGACCGAATTGCCAACACCACCAGCACTACCCTGAACGAAGCACTGCCAAGCTCAGCGCGCAATGCGGTACTGCTGTTTATCTTAGCGTTGGTGATTATTGTGATTGTCGCAATTTTCCCTGAGGTCAGAACCATCGGTGAAAATAAAGCGATTTCCATGGGTATTATTATCCAGATGATGATGCTTGCCTTTGGTGGAATTATTTTGGTCGCGACCAAAACCAATCCGCAAACCGTGCCGAACGGCGTGGTGTTTAAATCGGGCATGGTGGCAATGATTGCGATTTTTGGTATTGCCTGGATGAGCGACACCTATTTCCAATATGCGATGCCGTCGTTTAAAGCCGGTGTCACCGAAATGGTGCAATCCTACCCATGGAGCTTTGCGTTTGCACTGTTTGCGGTTTCTGTGGTGATCAACAGCCAAGCGGCAACCGGTCGAATGATGTTGCCGGTCGGTTTGGCAATCGGCTTGCCTGCGCCGCTGTTAATCGGTTTGCTGCCGGCAACCTACGGTTACTTCTTTATCCCGAACTATCCGTCAGACATTGCTACCGTCAACTTCGACGTTACCGGCACCACCAAAATCGGTAAATACTACTTCAACCACAGTTTCATGGTGCCGGGTTTAATTGGCGTCATCACTGCCTGTTTTGTCGGTTATACCCTGGCTTACGCGATTATTTAATATCCGACTAAATTTAGATCTAATACAAAGAGCGGTTTTCTGTAGAGGAAAACCGCTCTTTGTCTATATTTTAAACTATTTTTATCTCTCGCTTTGCGCTAAAATAAGAACCTATTATTATAGTAAACTAGATTCTTGACAAAGATATTTGATGAGGCAAAGTAGGGGCGGATT
>NZ_VDHB01000092.1:0-5693 GCF_006227735.1 Testudinibacter sp. 'clade 2' | reverse complement strand
CTATTGATTTCGGCTTACGCCTAGATTGTGCTCATTTTAAACAACAACTCAAAATATAAACAAAGATCAACAGACCCTAGATTATTTAAGGAGATAATCATTTATGCGAAATTTTTCTAAAATTGAAACCTCAATCAAGCAGTGTGCGCAGTCAGAGCCGGATTTACCGTTGGAAAAAATTCTGCTTATCCGTTTATTATTGCATTCGAGCAGCGCCTATTTGGAACATCGCAACACATTATTAAAAAAATGGGAATTAAATGATACGTTGTTTATGGCATTGGTGGTGCTCTATACTCAGCCGGAGCATCGTATTCAGCCGTCGAAACTGAGTGATATTCTCGGTTCTTCCCGTACCAATGCAACGCGGATTTCCGATGAATTGGTAAGCAGAGGCTGGATTGAACGGGTTATAGATGAAGCGGATCGACGCAGTTTCTTATTGCGATTGACTGAAAAAGGAATTGGTTTTATTCGAGAACGTATGCCACAACAATGGGAAAATATTCATCAAGTCTTTAGAGGTATTACGCCGGAAGAGATGCGGCAATTGTCACTACTATTACATAAAGTTGTGGCAAATGTCGCAGGGCGTTAACTTCCATCATTGAAATGAGGATTCAGCAGCAGATAAATTTTGTGTAGTAATTTCTGCTGCTTGCAGCAGCATGGTTTGGCGTGCTTGATCGTTAACCAGATGAATGTCATCAAAAATCTGATGTTGAATATCCTCAATTCCACAGTAGTTAAACAAACCGTCAACCAACGTATCCTGTATCGATTTATCAAAGCCACGTCGTTGATACTCCATCAAGTTACTGCCAATCAAGATAAATTGTTGCAGCTTTTTCCCTTTCAGTAGCCCGCAAGAAATGCCATTTTCTGTTTTGTAGGCAAAACCGTGCGTTAATACGCGATCCAGATAGCCTTTCAAGATCGCCGGAAATCCCATCCACCATAGCGGATAAACCAGCGTGATTAAATCAGCATTTGAGATCAGCTGCTGCTCGTAGCGAATTTCTGCGGCAATAATACCCTGATACGATCCTTGCAACTCTTCATAGGATAAAATTGGGTTAAAATTCATGCGATACAGATCGCGGATCATGACTTCACAACCGCACTTTTTACTGCTGGCAGCAATGCTATCGACCATGGCTTTGCTGAAGCTGTGTAAATGTGGGTGGGCATAAATAATTAAGTGTTGCATATTTACACATTTTCCCGATTTCGGGTTTTCTAGTTTATGATTTTCTCGACGGATAGCGTAATACCGTCAACCTTGGATACTTTTACCGTATCGCCGATCTGTAAATTCGCACCTTTAATCCGCCAAGTGGTGTCGCCGAAATGCGCACGTCCGATACCGCTTGCTGCCATTTCAGTCATGGTGCCGCGTTGAGCGAGCATCGCAATGCCACGTTGGTTAAGTGCGGTATGCGGATCTGCCTGCTGATCTTTATGGTGTTGGTAACGCCACCACACTACGCTGGCGATCACAGCCAGACTGGCAAAAATAACCCAACTCCAGATTATTGAGAGTGGGAAAAGGCAGCTTAAACCGGCGACTGCCAAGGCAGCAAGCCCCCACCAGAGCAGAAAAATGCCCGGTAGGATAGCCTCCGCGATTAAGAGGATAAAACCGAAAATTAACCAAGACCAAAACGTCCAAGTAGCAAACCATTCCATGTTGTCCCTCTCTAAGTTAAAAGTTTATCAGGCTTTTTTATCGCCCTTGAGTAATTCACTGATACCGGCAACCGAACCGATTAAGCTTCCGGCTTCCAGCGGCATCAACACCACTTTACTGTTTTGTGCCTGCCCGATTTGTTGCAAGGCTTCGGTATATTTTTGTGCGATAAAGTAGTTGATGGCTTTAGTATCACCACTGGCAATGGCATCGGACACCATTTGGGTGGCTTTTGCTTCGGCTTCGGCTTCCCGCTCGCGCGCTTCGGCTTTGAGGAAGGCCTCTTGTCGTTCCCCTTCAGCTTTCAGAATGCGTGACTGTTTGTCGCCTTCGGCGCGTAAAATTGCAGCTTGGCGCACGCCTTCGGCTTCCAGAACATCAGCACGTTTATTTCGTTCCGCTTTCATTTGCGCGTTCATCGAATCGATCAGCTCTTTTGGCGGACGCACGTCACGAATCTCAATCCGAGTGACTTTGACTCCCCACGGATTGGTGGCTTCGTCAACGATTGACAGTAAGCGGCTGTTGATTGAATCGCGCTGTGACAACATTTCATCCAGCTCCATTGATCCCAACACAGTACGGATATTGGTCAATGTCAGGTTGATAATTGCTTGTTCCAGATGGTTGACTTCATAGGCAGCATTGCGGGCATCGACGACTTGTACGAAACAGACAGCATCAATCGACACATTGGCATTATCTTTCGAGATCACCTCTTGTGACGGAATATCCAACACCTGTTCCATCATGTTGATTTTACGTCCGACCCGATCGATAAACGGCACGATAAAATTCAGGCCTGGCGTCAACGTGCGGGTGTAGCGTCCAAAGCGTTCTATCGTCCAGTGATAACCTTGCGGCACGGTTTTCAGGGCGGAAAACAGGGTAAAAATGACAAACAGCACAAAAAACACTGTTGCAATCGGCAAACCATCTAAAAAATCCATAACGGAAATTCCTCTCTTTTTAAGTCGATTAACAGGATAAAACGTATCAGTAAATAACGTTTAACTTTGATAATAATCGTAACTGTCGGCATTTGCAATAAATTCGAAAGTGCGGTTGATGCACTTAGGCTGATCTTCTAGGTGGTGTGAAACAAACAGCAGTTGTGTTGCACTGTTGCTGATCAATTGTTCGATAAAAGTCAGCACTAGATGGCGGTTAATCCCGTCCAACCCCATCAGTGGTTCGTCCAAAATCAAGATCGGCGGGTGTTTGACCATGGCACGCGCAATCAAGAGCAACCGCTGTTGCCCCCAAGACAGGGTACGAAACGGTTTGTCGGCAAAGGACAACATATGAATACGCTCGAGCCATTGCAGGGCGTTTAAACGTAAACTGTCCGGAATTTGTTGATAAACGCCAATAGAATCGTAATAGCCGGAGACAATCACCTCAAGTGCGCTGCAATTGACCCGATAATCCAGATGGAACTGGTTGCTGAGAAAACCGATTTTTTGTTTGATTTGCCAAACGGTTTCGCCACTGCCACGCTGTTTACCAAAGATCTTGACTGGGTTGCAGAATGCCTGCGGATGATCACCGCTAATCAACGAGAGCAGCGTAGACTTGCCACAGCCGTTTGGGCCTTTAATCCACCAATTTTCTCCCGCTTTCACCTGCCAGTTTAAGCTGTTCAAAATCAGTTTATCGCCATACCGAACGTTGACATTGTGTAGAGCAAAGACGAAATCCAGATCGTTATCGAGGGTTTGTGGCGTTTCAGCAGGCAGCGGAATGGCTTGATAAACGCTGTTTTCGGCGTGACAAAGTTGTTGAAAAACCGCACTTTGACGGATAATTTCAGCGCTATCCTGCAAGATCAGGCGGCAATTGTTCATCATGGCGATGGTATTGGCCTGTGATGGAATATCGTCCAGTCGATTAATGATCAGGATCACCGTCATTTGTTGGCAAAGTGCGGTCAGTAAGTCAATCCAAAATGCTTGCGATGCTTGATCCAAACCTTCAAACGGCTCATCTAAAATCAGCAATTGAGGGCGACTGATCAGTGCTTTAGCCAATAATACTTTACGCCCTTCACCGGTGGAAAGGTGCTTAAAAGCGCGGTTCAGCAATGGGGTAATCTGTAGCGTCTCAGCCAATTCGGCTAAAAAGTGCGGTTGGTTATGCTGTTCTAAAATCAGTTCGGCAGCGGTTTTGCCATGATAATCGGGATCGACACAATCGTTATTCAGATCACGATAAATCTGCTCGACAATCTGCTGTTGTTGTTCAAAAGAGAGCAGGCTGATCTGTTGGAATGGATTTTGATAATCGCCAGTGTAAGGCGCCTTTTTCTGTGCCAAAAATTTAGCTAAGGTACTTTTGCCACTACCGTTATGTCCGACAATCACTGCAAATTCGTTTGGCATAATTTGAAAATCATCAATAGTGACAAACAGCTGATTGCTGATTTTGAGTTGGGCTTGTTGTAATCGGATGGCGGTTGGCATACTACCTCGTAATGTGTTCATTTATTCCTGGGTAAATTAAATCAATATGTAAATTAAACCAATGGATGAAAAAAAGCGAATCTGTTTTACACCGATTCGCTTGTCTTGAATAAAATTTATTGAATTAACGACTATTTGGCTAAATTCATTAACCGTTGCTGCGTTTTTCTGCAATATCCGCTGCGGCAGTGAATACCACGTCAGTTGAGGAGTTGAGTGCGGTTTCTACTGAGTCTTGAATCACACCGATAATAAAGCCAACACCGATCACTTGTACTGCAATATCATTTGGAATACCAAATAGGCTACAAGCCAATGGAATCAGCAACAATGATCCGCCGGCAACTCCGGATGCACCACAAGCACAGATACTAGCAATCACGCTTAACAACAGAGCCGTGGTGAAATGGACTTCGATGCCGAGTGTAGTCACAGCCGCCAGGGTTAACACTGTGATGGTAATTGCGGCACCGGCCATGTTAATGGTTGCGCCCAATGGAATGGAAACAGAGTACAACTCTTCATTCAGGTCTAAACGTTTTGCCAAGTTCATGTTGACCGGAATATTGGCAGCAGAACTGCGGGTGAAGAATGCGGTTAAGCCGCTTTCACGCACCGCAGTCCAGATTAATGGATACGGATTTTGGCGGGTTTTCCAGAATACTAAAATAGGATTGACCACAAATGCGACAAACAGCATTGAACCGACTAATACATACAACAAGCGGGCATAAGCACCAAGTTCCTCTAAGCCTTTGTCCGCCATTGCTGCAGCCACTAAGCCGAATACCCCGAATGGTGCGAAAGCGATCACGACTTTTACGATCATGGTCACGGCTTCTGCCAATTCGTGAATAATACGCTTGGTGCTTTCAGAAGCGTGGCGTAATGCGATACCTAAGCCGATTGCCCATGCTAAAATACCGATATAGTTGGCATTAAACAGCGCTTGAATCGGGTTATCCACCACGTTCATCAATACCGTCAGCAGAACTTCACTAACATTTTGTGGCGGGCTTAATTCAGCACCAGAGGTGACCAGTGTCAATTGGCTTGGGAACAAGAAACTGGCGACGACTGCTGTCAGTGCCGCGAGGAACGTACCAACAATATACAGTACGATAACGGATTTCATTGCCTTACTGTTGTGTTCGGCATCGCTGGCTTTGCGGTTGGCAATCGCCGACAGCACCAAGATAAACACCAGGATAGGTGCAATGGCGCGTAAACCACGCACAAACAGCGTGCCTAAAATACTGACGCTTTCCGCTAGGTTAAAACCTAATGTAGGAGTCAAGGGGTGTGCAATCAATCCGGCAATAATACCCAGCACCAGACCAATCGAGATTTTGGTGATTAAACTGCCTTGAAACAGCAGTTTGATTAAAAAGTGATTTGAGTTACTCATAGTTTTCTTCTTTTTATGGTGAATGATAAGGTCTTTTTACATCATCTCTGAAGCGAGACTCGAGCTAAGATTAACGTAAAATTTTCAATAATAAAACATAAAATTTAAGAAAATCAGCTTTTTTGTAATGCTA
>NZ_VDHB01000091.1:0-14851 GCF_006227735.1 Testudinibacter sp. 'clade 2' | reverse complement strand
AGTCCAGCAGGAGGAGCCAATTTTCTCTGTTGGTGAGCTTTTATTTGTCTCCTTTTGTAAACGCTTTTTGTAAGCCAACAGTGTTTAGCCCATAGCCGTTATTGGTTACGGGCTTTATTTTTATCTGGAGTTTACCCCCTTATGCTGCTTGCTTGTTGTGCCATCATCATCGGTTTAATCTTATTGGTCTGGAGTGCCGACAAATTTGTCGATGGTGCCAGCGAAACCGCACAATATTTTGGCATGCCTAAATTGTTAATTGGGATGTTAGTGATCGGCTTCGGCACCTCTGCCCCGGAAATTGTGGTTTCGGTCACTTCTGCCATCCAAGGCAATCCGGGTATTGCCCTCGGCAACGCTTACGGTTCGAACATTGCCAATATTGCCTTGATTTTAGGGGTTACTGCCTTGATCAGCCCTGTATTGGTTGCGCCCTCTATTTTGAAAAAAGAGCTGCCACTGTTGCTTGCCGTCACACTGGTCTCTGCCGGATTATTATTCGATCGTGATATCAGCCGTTTTGATGGCATCATCATTTTATTGATGTTCGCTATCTTTATGTTTGTCAGCATTCGTGACGGCTTAAAAGTGAAAAGTGCGGTTCGAGAGCAAGATGCTGGTGAGAATCAAGGCAACATCAGCATCGGTAAAGCGATTGGGCTGTTACTATTTGGCTTGATTGTACTGGTGCTGAGCTCACAGCTGTTGGTTTGGGGCGCAGTGACCATTGCCAATTATTTTGGGGTCAGCCAACTGGTGATCGGCCTTACTATTGTTGCCGTTGGCACTTCGCTGCCTGAATTAGCCTCTTCAATTGCCGCCGCTCGCAAAAACCAACACGATTTGGCACTGGGCAATATTATCGGCTCAAATCTATTTAATACCCTTGCCGTGGTCGGTTTAGCCGCTACGATCCACCCGTTGCAAGCCGATAATGAAATAATAACCCGTGATATGCCGGTGATGTTATTCCTGACCGCTATTCTCTTTATCTTTGGCTATCGTTATCAAAATCCAAACGGTTATATCAAACGCTGGGCAGGGCTGATTTTATTGTTGTGTTATGTTGCCTACAACAGTGCTATTTTTCTACAAATTGCCAACTGAGTTGGTTGTTGTCCAATTTTTTAGCCAAAGTGCGGTCAGATTCAACGTCTGACCGCACTTTGCGTTTCTGCCGTAGCACCTACACCCAATTTCGCCTATAATAAGACGATTTTTATCCGAAAAATAAAGGAAACTACCATGTCCACCCAATTTGTTTATACGATGCACCGCGTCGGCAAAGTCGTGCCACCGAAGCGTCATATTTTGAAAAACATTTCTCTGAGCTTTTTTCCGGGCGCAAAAATCGGGGTTCTCGGTTTAAATGGCGCCGGAAAATCGACCCTGTTACGCATTATGGCAGGGATTGATACCGATATCGAAGGTGAAGCTCGCCCACAACCGGGCATCAAAATCGGCTATTTGCCGCAAGAGCCAAAACTGGATCCACAGCAAACCGTGCGTGATGCGATTGAAGAAGCGGTCAGCGAAGTCTCCAATGCGTTAAAACGATTGGACGAAGTGTATGCGTTGTATGCCGATCCTGAAGCGGATTTCGATCAACTGGCGGCAGAACAAGCCGAATTAGAAGCGATTATCCAAGCCCACGACGGTCACAATTTGCAAAACCAACTGGAACGTGCCGCCGATGCGCTGCGTCTGCCGGATTGGGACGCCAAGATCGAGCATCTGTCCGGGGGTGAACGCCGCCGTGTGGCACTGTGCCGTTTGTTGTTGGAAAAACCGGATATGTTGTTGTTAGACGAACCGACCAACCACCTCGATGCCGAATCTGTCGCTTGGTTGGAGCGCTTCCTGCATGATTATGAAGGCACGGTGGTGGCGATCACCCATGACCGTTACTTCTTAGATAACGTTGCCGGTTGGATCCTGGAACTTGACCGTGGCGAAGGCATTCCGTGGGAAGGCAACTACTCTTCTTGGTTGGAACAGAAAGAGAAACGTTTGGCACAAGAAGCCGCGACCGAATCTGCCCGTCAGAAATCGATCGAGAAAGAGTTGGAATGGGTACGCCAAAATCCGAAAGGCCGTCAGGCGAAAAGTAAGGCGCGGATGGCACGCTTTGATGAATTGAACAGCGGCGATTACCAAAAACGTAACGAAACCAACGAATTATTTATTCCACCGGGTCCACGTTTAGGCGACAAAGTGATCGAGGTAAGCAATCTGAGCAAATCCTACGGTGACCGCACGTTGATCGATGATCTGTCATTCAGCATTCCGAAAGGGGCGATCGTCGGCATTATTGGCCCGAACGGTGCCGGGAAATCGACGCTGTTCAAAATGTTGAGCGGACAAGAACAACCAAACAGCGGCAATGTTACCTTAGGCGACACCGTGGTATTAGCCTCGGTTGATCAGTTCCGTGACAGCATGAACGACAAAAAAACCGTGTGGGAAGAGGTCTCCGGTGGTTTGGATATTATGAAAATCGGCAACTTTGAAATCCCAAGCCGTGCTTATGTCGGTCGTTTTAACTTCAAAGGCGTTGATCAACAAAAACGCGTCGGCGAACTGTCCGGCGGCGAGCGTGGGCGTTTACATTTAGCAAAACTGCTGCAAACCGGCGGCAACGTATTGCTGCTCGATGAACCGACCAATGATCTGGACGTGGAAACCCTACGCGCATTGGAAAATGCGATTTTGGAATTCCCCGGCTGTGCGTTGGTGATCTCCCATGACCGCTGGTTCTTAGACCGGGTCGCCACCCACATTTTGGACTACGGCGACGAAGGCAAAGTGACCTTCTACGAAGGCAACTTCACCGATTACGAAGAGTGGAAAAAGAAAACCTTTGGCGCTGAAGCGGTGCAACCACACCGAATTAAGTACAAACGGATTGCGAAATAATCTTTTTGTATTTTGGTTTATAATGACAATGGGCGGTTTATCCGCCCTTTTCTTCTGCTTAAGCCCGCTGATATCGGTTATTCAGCTCCCACGACTCGAGTCGCTTTTTCTAATAACGCCTGCGGTACACTCACACCTTGTAGCTCTGCGGCTTGTGGATTAAGGTACAGATCCAGTTCAGTCATGCGAATAGTTTCTAAGTCCGGCACTTTCACACCACGCAGAACCTGTGCTGCCATTTTGCCGGTTTCAACCCCGATGTTATATTGATTGGTCGCCAGCGCGGCAATCGCACCACGCTCAACCGAGCCGAAATCAGCCGCAATCAACGGAATCTTATTTTCAACCGCCACTTTATACAATGCATCATAAGCCGATACCACGTTATTGTCGGTTGAGGTATAAATCACCTGCACCTTACCCACCAAACTTTTGGCAGCAGTGCTGATGTCGATGGTGCGCTGTGCCGGCACTGCCAACACACCGATGCCCTGTTTTTCTGCTGCGACTTTCAACATTTCCAGCACCGCAACCGAATTGACTTCACCGGGACTATACACATAGCCAATATTTTTCACATTTGGCACCAACGTGCGGATCAGCTCCACCTGCGGTTCCAACGGAATTTGATCGGAAACACCGGCCACATTGCCCTCATTTTTTCCCCACTGTTTCACCAATTTTGCTGCCAAAGGGTCAGTAATTGCACTGAAAATCACTGGAATTTGCCGGGTTGCTGCTGCAACCGGCTGGGCGCTTGGTGTCGTGATCGGAATAATCACCGCCGGATTGTCCCCCACAAATTTACGTGCAATCTGCCCAGCGGTGGCTGAACTGCCTTGTGCGTTTTGATAATCAATTTTAATGGTTTTACCGTCAACAAACCCCTCGTTCGCCAGCTGATCAATAATCCCCTTACGGATCTCCTCCAATGCCGGATGCTCGACAATCGTGGTGATCGCCACCTTTTGCGGCGCCGCAGCCACCGCCGCTGTACCACTGATCACTGCCAAACCGCCAAGTGCGGTCACTAATAATGTTTTTGCCAGTTTCATAAATCATGTCCTTTCTTGTTGAATAAGTGATTACAATCTTGTACCGCTGTACTAGTTTAGTAGTATAAATACTTTTTAGATAAATTCAATTACTTGTTACCTTTTTGCTGAAATTAACAACACAAGATTCGACCTTGCACAAAAAATAACAACAGGATAAAATCGCCGCTCGATTTATACCGCACTTTATTGGGTATAACCTGACCTGACATCAGACCAAAGAGATTTTTATGACCACTCAAACGAACTTTACGCCTGAACTGCTTTCGCCTGCCGGTTCACTGAAAAATATGCGCTACGCTTTTGCTTATGGTGCCGATGCAGTATATGCAGGGCAGCCACGCTACAGCTTGCGGGTGCGTAACAACGAATTTAACCATGCCAATTTGAAAATCGGCATTGATGAAGCCCACGCATTGGGCAAAAAATTCTATGTGGTGGTGAATATCGCCCCACATAATTCAAAGCTGAAAACTTTTATCCGTGACTTGCAGCCAGTGATTGATATGCAGCCCGATGCGCTGATCATGTCTGATCCCGGCTTGATTATGTTGGTGCGACAGCATTTTCCGCAGATTGATATTCACTTATCGGTGCAGGCTAATGCAGTCAACTGGGCAAGCGTCAAATTTTGGCATCAAATGGGCTTGACCCGCGTCATTCTGTCACGCGAATTATCACTGGAAGAAATTGCTGAAATCCGTCAACAAGTGCCGGAAATTGAGTTGGAAATTTTTGTGCATGGCGCACTATGTATGGCCTATTCCGGGCGCTGCCTGCTTTCAGGCTATATCAATAAACGTGATCCGAACCAAGGCACTTGTACCAACGCTTGCCGCTGGGAATATAATGTTAAAGAAGGGCAACAAGACGAGAGCGGCAATATCGTCAACCAAGTTGATCCAAGCCAACTGATTGATATTAAAAATGTTGCGCCGACACTGGGAGAGGGACAGCCGACCGATAAAGTCTATTTATTAAGCGAAGCGCAACGCCCTGATGAAGAAATGACGGCGTTTGAGGACGAGCACGGCACTTACATCATGAATTCAAAAGACTTAAGAGCGGTGCAGCACGTTGAAAAGCTGACCGCACTTGGCGTGCATTCGTTAAAAATCGAGGGTCGAACTAAATCATTCTACTACTGCGCCCGCACCGCACAGGTTTACCGAAAAGCCATTGACGATGCGGTTGCCGGCAAGCCGTTTGACGATAGCTTGATGCAAACCTTGGAGTCGCTGGCACATCGTGGCTATACTGAAGGTTTTTTGCGCCGCCACACCCACGACGAATATCAAAACTATGATTACGGCTATTCGATTTCTGAGCGCCAACAATTTGTCGGCGAGTTTACCGGCGTGCGTAAAAACGGGCTAGCCGAAGTGGCAGTGAAAAATAAATTCTTGCTCGGTGACGAAGTGGAAATGATGACGCCGAAAGGCAATATTGTGTTCAAGATTGAGCAGATGTTGAACCGCAAGAATGAAGCCGTTGAGATTGCACCGGGTGACGGTCATTTTGTATTTTTAGCCGTACCGGACGATATCGAACTGAATTATGCGTTGCTGATGCGCAATCTAGTAGACAGTACCACGCGCAATCCGCATAACAAATAAGCATTAAATTTAACAAAATATTTCATATTTGTTATTGATTTGTGAAATTTATTCAGTATAATAGCGCCATACCCTAAAAAAGTATGACTCCAAATATATTTTACCCTTCGGCTACGAAGGGTTTTTTTTGCCTATTACACTGCTGTTTACAACCGCTGATTACAATTGCTGGTACACTTTCAAGGCGTAAGCGTCCGACATGCCAGCGATATAATCACAGATAATCCGTTTTTTATCCGATTCAAGCGCACGTTGCCAGCGCTTTACCGTATTGGGTGGCAATAAGCGCTGCGGATCCGATTCAAAAATACGAAACAGTTCTGACAAAATCCGCTGCCCTTTGTATTCAATCCGTTGAGTATCTACATGGCAAATCACATTTTGCCACACAAATTTTTTCAGCACCGCCAGCACTTCTTCGACTTCAGACGGCAATTCAGCATTATAACGCAGTAATGGCTCTTCCAAATTGTGGTTCAGTTTCCAACGTGCCGAAGTGATAAAATAGTTCACCAATGCCCCAATTGCATTTTTTCGTTGATAGTGGTGCTCGGAGAACAACTTTTCGCTCAATTGATCGATATTTTGTCGAATCCATAATGATTGGCAAGCGCTCAACTGCTGATGCGCCTGCTGCCACTGCTGCAAGCTGACCATGCCGACCACGATCGCATCTTCCAAATCATGCACCGCATAAGCAATGTCGTCGGCCAGTTCCATAATGCTGCAATCCAATGATTTATAAACGGTTTTTAGGCTATCTTGTGCGGTATTTCGCGGTTGCTGAAAACGACAGAACTCCTGTTTATCGGTTGCAGTTAATGGGGTAAGCAACCAATCGAACACCGCTAAATCGTCACGAAACAATCCCTTGCCCGGTTTCCAGCTACGCATATTGATATAACGTGGATCATCCAAGTGCGCTGCAGTCGCTAGCTCAGCGTATTGCGGCGATGCCTGATCCAGAATGGCAGGATATTTCACTACGCCTAAAATCGCACGGCGTGTCAGATTCATGCCGGCTTTTTCGGTATAAGGCTCCAGCTTAGTGATCAAACGAAAGGTCTGCGCATTGCCCTCAAAGCCGCCATGTTGCGCCATCATATAATTCAGTGCCACTTCGCCACCATGTCCGAACGGTGGATGCCCGATGTCGTGGGCAAAACACAGCGTTTCAATCAAACTGATTGGGGGCAACAGCGGTTTCAGGGCTTTTTGCAGCGTAGTTTCGGCACAGTTTAACTCAACGGCGAGGGCTTGAAACGGTTCGAGCAAACCCAACTGTGCCGCCAGACTGCTGCCAATTTGCGCCACTTCCAGCGAGTGAGTCAAGCGAGTACGATAAAAATCATTTTCGCCGACAGCATGAATCTGGGTTTTTGCTTGCAGACAGCGAAATGCCGCCGAGTGCAGAATTCGTCCGCGATCACGCTGAAACGGCGAACGATGATCGTGTTCACGTTTTGGATCGTCGATATAACGCTGTTTCCACGCTTTTTGAATTTGAATCGTCATAGCTTTCCTTGATCTAACTGCACACTGCACGTTTCATTGAATTGATTAAACCGCACTTTGCCGTATATTACCATGTCAGTTCGTCCAATGCGCGCCCAAAGCTCGGGACAAATACGGTTAAAAAATATTCCATTTCGTCACTTTTCCACTCCCCCAGCAAACTTTGTAAGCGTTTCAGCGCCGGTACGAATTCTTGATTGCCGTGTTCCAATTCCGTGCGGGCTTTGATGTAAGCGCAAAGGAGGTCAGCTTGTTTCACAATATGCTTGTCTTGTTTATCGATCAATTCCGCGCACAACAATGGCGCAAAATCGGCTTGCAGCTCAGTCGGTAATAATGACAGCAGATGTTTTTCTGCTGCAATTTCAATCTGTTTGTAAGCCTGAGTGATCTCTTGATTAAAATATTTAACCGGCGTCGGCAAATCACCGGTAAAAATTTCACTGCTGTCGTGATACATCGCAATCAATGCAATCCGCTCCGGATTCACCTTGCCGTCAAAAAATTTATTTTTAATTACGGCAAGGGCATGCGCAACAAATGCAACCTGTAAACTGTGCTCCGCCAAATTCTCTTTATCAATATTTCGCATCAGCGACCAGCGCTGGATCAGCTTCAGCCGATCCAAACAGGCAAAAAAGTGGCTGGTTTTGGTATTAAACATACAAAAATAAATCCCCTATAATCAAAAATCTCCCTTTCTCGGTATGTTCTTCAAATTCGTCATGACATACAGAAAAAGGGAGATTCTCTTGGTGTTTTTAAACCTTATTGAATCGAATAAACCGTCACTTCCACCCGGCGGTTCGCTTGATCGCAGGCTTCGCGCATTTTGACATCGCTCGGGTTTCGTTTGGCACAATCTTTGGCAACCGGTTGTTCAGAACTATAACCCATCACTTCCATCGGGAAATGCACACCTTCCTGTTGTAATAAATTCAGCACTGTTTTGGCACGCTCTGCCGAGAGTTTTTTGCTGGTGGCTTTGCTCTCGCCCGGTGCACTGTGTCCGCTGATGACAATATGGCTGATATGGCGTTGATCTAAGCGTTTAAGATCAGCCGCCAGCTCCTTAATTTCGCTTTTTCCATCCGGATACATCCCTGCCAAATCGCCTTTATTGGTTTGAAACAACGTGCGTGCCGATAAAGAAAAATTTTGCAATACCGTTTTTTCTTTACAAGAATGCGGCTCAATCACCCGTGAAAGTGTCTGTTTTTGCACCGGCATACTGCGAATCGCCTGCTCCCCTCTTTCAGCCTCAACCCGTTGGAATTCCGGCTCCCCGTTTAGATTGGATACGACTTTGATAAAACTGCTCTGCTGCGACGGAATGGTGTAATAAACACCTTTATCTCTTTTAATTTGTCGATTATCACTGCTGCTGAAAGCCGTGCTGAATAAGTGCGTTTGCGCACATAATGAAACCGCTTTATATTGGTTTTCTTGCAGAGAGGTGTGGTAATCACTGTCAACATATACATTCACCGCAGGACCGTTGATGGCGCCAGCTTCACGATAAAAAATGACTTGCGACAAATTTTTATCCAAGTCTGTGGCATTCAAAAACGGCGATGTATAGGTTGACCATTTTTCAAAAAGCGGTGTCTGTTGGGCTTGAGCAATACTAGCATTACAGATCCATGCCATTGCCAAGACCGTAGCGATTTTCTTCATATAAGACCTAAAGTAGTGATAGTTGATATATCTGATGAACAAAACGTCGGTACCACTTTTGCCGACAAGTATTATTGCGGATCTTATTTATTGGATTTATCGATAACTGTTACATTATGCTAATCGTTAACCGCACTTTTATGTATTTTGTAAATAAGTGTTACTTTAATCGTACATTTTAAATTTTTATTGCGCGATTTCCAAGCCAAAAGCATTCAAAAATGTGATTTATTCTTTAAATTCAGAAAAATATACATTATAGCGCTTTAATAAAAATCTCACGCTCAATCCAGACCGGATAACTCAAACTGCCCTTTTTCTTTTTAGCTGTGGTTTGCTGTACTGCACTGAGTAAACTTTCAGCAATTTTTTGGTAAGGTTGAACCGCACTAATCACGGGGTTTGGCAACAATTCCAACATCTGCTGATCACCGAAGGTTGCAATCGTCAGTTGCGGTGGAATACGCCCTTGCTTTTGTAGCAGTACTTGGAGCACGCCTTGCAGCAAAGTAAGCGAGGTAATAAAAATCACATCCGGCAAAGCATTATGTTGCAACCATTCACCAAACACTTGCATCGCCGATTCGCGACTAAAGTGCGGTGCATATAAATACTCGGTGTGCAACGCATGCTGTTGCAACACTTGGCGGAAACCCAGTTCCCGTTCTTGACTGATCGGAAAATGCGGCTGCGCACCAAAATAGAGGATTGATTGCGGTTGACTGCTTTGCAGCAGCTTTACAGCCAAATGGCTGCTGTCTTCTTTATCATGATATAAAATATTAATATCGTTTAAATTATTGGCTTTACGGTCAAATCCGATAATCGGTATATTTTTGATCTGTTGATAAAAATCATCACTCGTCGAAAGTGCGGTCGAAACCACCAAGGCATCAATTTTTCTTGCCAACAGTTGTCTTGCACAGGCTTTTTCATTCTCGGCGTCATCGTTCGAGCAGGAGATAAACAGTTGATAACCGGCATTGCGACACAAGGCTTCAAAGCGCATCGCAATTTTAGCATAGCTAATATTTTCCAGATCCGGCACAATCAACCCGATGGTATTGGTATGTCCGGCACGCAAGCTAGCCGCCACTGGATTCGGCTTGAAATTATGTGCATTCACCACCGCCATCACTTTGTCAATGGTGCGATCGCTAACCCGAAATTGTTTGGCTTTGCCGTTGACTACATAACTGGCAGTCGTTCGCGATACCCCGGCTAATTTAGCAATTTCATCCAGTTTCATTGTTCTTCCTTGATTACAGCAAGTGCAACATTAAAAACAAAACCGCACTTTCAAGCAAAAGTGCGGTCTAGCGATTATTTCACTCGCATTCCGGGCTGAGCTCCGTCATCAGGTGTCAGCACAAACAGCTCACTACCGCCCGGTCCGGCAGCCAACACCATGCCTTCGGAGACACCGAATTTCATTTTGCGTGGTGCAAGGTTGGCCACCATCACGGTCAAACGCCCTTCCAGATCTTCCGGTTTATAGGCCGATTTGATGCCGGCAAACACTTGGCGGGTTTCACTGCCGATATCCAAAGTCAGTTTCACCAATTTGTTGGCTTCCGGCACAGCTTCTGCTTTGACAATTTTGGCGACCCGCAGATCGATTTTGGCGAAATCGTCAATTGAAATGGTCTCGGCAATCGGTTCATATTCAGATTTTTCCGTTGTTTTCTCTACTGTCGGCGGTGCAAGTTGCGCGTTTTCCACTTTCGATAGCTCCACTAATTCGTCAATTTGTTTACTGTCTAAACGGCTGAACAAGGCTTTGAACGGGGCGATTTGGTGTGCCAGCAACGGTGTGGATAGGCTGTTCCAGGTCAATTCGGTTTGTAAAAACGCTTCGCTACGCTCCGCCAATTTCGGCAACACCGGTTTCAAATAGCCCATTAAAATGCGGAACATCTCAATCCCCATCGAACAGACCTGATGTAATTCCTGATCTTTGCCCGCTTGTTTAGCAATCACCCAAGGTGCTTTGTCATCCACATATTTGTTGGCTTTATCTGCCAACGCCATAATTTCACGGATAGCCTTGCCAAATTCACGGTTTTCAAAATAGTTTGCAATCGTTTCCGACGCTTGGCTGAACTCCGCCAGTAATTCAGGATTTTCCAGCGTTGCCGCCAGTTTGCCGTCAAAGCGTTTTTGGATGAAACCGACGTTACGCGACGCTAAATTCACCACTTTATTGACAATATCCGCATTCACTCGTTGTACAAAATCTTGCAGGTTCAAATCCAAGTCATCAATACGATGGCTCAGTTTGGCGGCATAGTAATAACGCAGATATTCCGGGTCGAGCAGTTTCAAATAAGTTGCGGCTTGAATGAATGTACCGCGTGATTTCGACATTTTTTCACCGTTCACCGTCACATAACCATGCACAAAAATATTGCTCGGTTTGCGGTAATCACTGCCTTCCAACATGGCCGGCCAGAACAGGCTGTGGAAATACATAATATCTTTGCCGATAAAATGGTACAGCTCAGTTTTGCTGTCTTTGTGCCAAAACTCGTCGAAATTCAGGCCTTGGCGATCGCACAGATTTTTGAATGATGCCATATAACCGATCGGCGCATCCAGCCAAACGTAGAAATATTTGCCCGGTGCGTCCGGAATTTCAAAGCCGAAATACGGCGCATCGCGGGTAATATCCCACTGCTGCAAACCGGCTTCAAACCACTCCTGCATTTTGTTCGCCACTTCCTGTTGCAACGAGCCGGAACGGATCCAACTTTTCAACATGGCCTCAAAACTCGGCAAATCGAAGAAAAAGTGCTCCGATTCTTTCATCACCGGGGTTGCCCCGGACACTACCGAACCTGGGTTAATCAACTCGGTCGGGCTGTAGGTCGCCGAGCAGACTTCACAATTGTCACCGTATTGATCTTCCGCTTTACATTTCGGGCAAGTGCCTTTGACGAAACGATCCGGCAGGAACATGCCTTTTTCGGGGTCATACAGTTGCGAAATGGTACGGCTTTTAATAAAACCGTTGCTTTTCAGTTTGGTGTAAATCGCTTGCGACAAAGTGCGGTTCTCTTCGCTGTGGGTCGAATGATAATTATCAAAACTGATATTAAACCCGTCAAAATCGGCGCAATGTTCGCTTTTCACCTGCGCAATCAAGGCTTCCGGCGTGATGCCCATTTGATCCGCTTTCAGCATAATCGGTGTGCCGTGCGCATCGTCGGCACAGACGAAATGGATTTCATGTCCCCGCATCCGCTGAAAACGCACCCAAATATCTGCTTGGATATGTTCCAATAAATGACCTAAATGAATCGGACCATTGGCGTAAGGCAGGGCGCAGGTCACTAAAATTTTGCGGGCTGAGTTTGGCATAGTTAAACTTGAAATCCTTGTAGAAAATTTTATGGGATAAATAGGCAAAGATTTTAGCGCAACGCGGCTATTTTTACCAGTTGAACCGCACTTTGCGCCATATTGATTGATAATGCGGATTTTAACTTAACACATCCCGCCAAACATGATTAAATAGTAGCGACGAATTAACTTGTAACCCTATAAAAATAAAGGATTTACTATGAGCTTCTTTTCCTCTGCCACTGCATTGAGCGACACGCAAAAAAACCAGATTGAACAACTGGTTGCCGACTTTCGCGATCCGACCTTGCAAAAAAATCTGATTGAACTAAAAGCATTAAAAAAAATCGAACTCGGCGGCAGCACCCTGCGCCTCGAGCTGACCCTGCCATTTGCCTGGAACAGCGGTTTTGAATGCTTAAAAACCGCACTTGAAGCGGATTTACGCAAGATCAGCGGCACAAACGAAATCCGCTGGCAACTGAATTACCAAATCGCCACCCTGAAACGCGCCAATAATCACCCGGCAGTCAACGGGGTGAAAAATATTATTGCGGTCACTTCCGGCAAAGGCGGTGTGGGCAAATCGACTACGGCGGTCAACCTAGCATTGGCGCTGAAAGCGCAAGGCGCACGGGTCGGCATTTTAGATGCCGACGTATACGGTCCGTCGATTCCGCATATGTTGGGCGCAGCCGATCAACGCCCGACGTCGCCGGATAACAAGCATATGGTCGCGATTGAAGCGCATGGTATTTTTGCCAACTCCATCGGTTTTTTAATGCCTGCCGACAATGCCACCATTTGGCGTGGCCCAATGGCAAGCAGCGCCCTCAGCCAGTTGCTGCAAGAAACCTGGTGGCCGGATCTGGATTATCTGGTGATCGACATGCCGCCGGGCACCGGCGATATCCAATTGACTTTATCGCAACAGATTCCGGTGACCGGCGCCATTGTTGTGACTACGCCGCAAGATATTGCGTTGTTAGATGCGGTGAAAGGCATCGCGATGTTCGAAAAAGTGTCCGTGCCGGTGTTAGGTATCGTTGAAAATATGAGTGTCCATATCTGTGCCAACTGTGGTCATCACGAAGCGATTTTCGGTAGCGGTGGCGCACAAAAAGTGGCGGAAAAATACAATATTTCGGTTCTGGGGCAAATTCCGCTGCATATCCGTCTGCGTGAAGATTTGGATCACGGCACGCCAACCGTCGTTGCGGCGCCACAAGACGAAATCAGCCAATATTTCCTACAACTGGCGGAAAACGTCGCCAGCCAGCTGTATTGGCAAGGCAATGTGATTCCGGCGGAGATTATGTTTAGAGAAGTGAAGTGATTTTTGGTAAGCGCTAAAACAATGCAGCAACTGTATTTCCAAAAATAGAACGCAGCTGCTGCACTTCAATTGTTTATCAAGACATTGGGGACTCATTCACAGGGTACAATCGCCGACTGTGCCTGGTTTTTTGTTATAGCTATAACAAAAAACCCGTTAACGAGTAACGGGTTTCTAACTTCAGCTAAAACAGGTTATGTCGCCAGAGCTTGTTGTTGCAAGTGTTTTATATGTCGGTTGATTTCCGACATCACGCCAAATTTTTTAAGATTTTTCACTTTGGGTAATACAATTTTGCCTTGCTGGAATTCAAACAAGCCGATGCCTTGAATAAAAAAAGTACCGGAAAACAGAATTTTGACGTAACGGGCGATTTGAAAAGGATTGTAGCGTTGAAATACTCTGACTTGCATAATATCTCCTACGGATTTTGCTAGTTTATTTTCTTATTGTTTTGTATCTGGTTGTTTTGCATTCTGCACTACGTTGGACTACTAAAATGAACGTTGGTTCATTTTTTATTTTATACAAAAAGAGCGGTTAAATCTCATCGATTAACCGCTCTTTTGAAGTGGATCACACTATTTTAACATAATGTTATTACAACGATTATTTCCCGGCACGACGCGCTTTGACCGCACTTGCCAGATCGCGTAAAACCTGCTCACTATCCGCCCAACCCAGGCAGCTGTCGGTAATACTTTGCCCGTAAACCAGTTCTTTACCAACTGCTAAATCTTGGCGTCCTTCCACCAAATGGCTTTCAATCATCACTCCGAAAATTTGTGTTGAACCGTTGGCAATTTGTTGGCAAACATCGGCAGAAACATCCAGCTGTTCTTTGAATTTTTTGTGACTGTTGGCATGGCTGAAATCGACCATTACATGGGCTTTTTTGCTGGCTTTGGCTAATGCAGCACACACTTTTGCCACAGATTCAGCATCATAGTTGGTATTATTATCGCCACCACGCAGAATAATGTGGCAATCATCATTGCCTTTGGTAGTGACAATCGCCGAGTGCCCGAACTTAGTGACCGACAAGAAATTGTGCGGTGCTTCCGCCGCCCCAATTGCATCCAGCGCCACCCGCACGCTGCCGTTGGTCGCATTTTTAAAACCAACACCGCAAGACAAACCGGATGCCAGTTCACGGTGTACTTGCGATTCAGTGGTACGCGCACCAATTGCGCCCCAGCTCATAAAATCTGCCACATATTGCGGGGTGATCATATCCAAAAATTCGCCCGCGGCCGGCACGCCCAGATCATTGATATCCGACAACACCTTGCGTCCAATCCGTAAACCGTCATTAATTTGGTAGCTGTCGTTTAGATATGGATCATTAATCAAGCCTTTCCAGCCGACGGTGGTGCGCGGTTTTTCAAAATAGA